>JAOAIH010000047.1 GCA_026414805.1 Spirochaetota bacterium
AGACGTACACATACCGCAGCACAAATTAAAGAAATCTTTGCTGAAGGTACAGAATTACATGTCAGGGCAGCAGGAAGGATAAAATCCAAGCGCGTTATGGGGAAGGCAAGCTTTGCGCATATTGAGGATGCCAGTGGTCTTATTCAGGTGTATGCGCGGCTTGACAAGCTTGGTGATGATCCGTATGAACTTTTTAAAACGCTTGATCTTGGGGACATCATTGGTGTTGCAGGGCATGTGTTTAAAACAAAGCAGGGTGAGATCACTATAGAAGTGCAGGAAGTTACACTGCTTGCAAAATGTATCAGGCCGCTTCCTGTGGTTAAGGAAAAGGATGGGAAGGTATTTGATGAATTTGCTGATAAAGAACAGCGTTACCGACAGCGGTATGTTGATCTCATTGTAAATCCACAAGTGCGCCAGCAGTTTGTGCTCCGAAGCAAGCTTATTACTGGTATTCGAACATTTTTAAACCAGAAAGATTTTATTGAAGTAGAAACCCCGATGATGCAGGCAATTCCTGGTGGTGCAGCCGCCCGCCCCTTTATTACTCATCACAATGCACTTGACATTGACCTGTATCTGCGCATTGCACCTGAATTGTATCTTAAACGGCTGCTTGTTGGCGGATTTGAAAAGGTGTATGAGCTCAACCGCAATTTCCGCAATGAAGGAATATCAACGCGCCATAATCCGGAATTTACAATGCTTGAGTTGTATCAGGCATATGCAGATTACAACGACATGATGGAAATAACGCAGGAGATGATAAGCACACTTGCTCAACAGTTATTGGGCTCCATGGTACTACAGTACCAGGGTAACACCATTGACCTCACACCACCATGGCAAAAGATTTCCTATGTCGATGCTCTGAAAAAATACACGGGGATAGATTTTCAAAAGCTGTCGCACACTGAAGCAGTCCAGAAAGCAAAGGATGTTGGTATTGATGTTGATGAAAGCATGTCAAAGTGGAAAATAGCAGAGGAGATGTTTGAGGAAAAGGTTGAAGCAAATCTCATTCAACCAACATTTATCATAGACTATCCAAAAGAGCTATCGCCCCTTGCAAAAAGCAGGGAGGATGACATTGAGTTTGTTGAGCGCTTTGAGGTATATATTGCAGGTAGGGAGATAGCCAACGCATTTAGCGAGCTCAATGACCCATTTGATCAACGTGAGCGATTTGAACAGCAGGTGAAAATGCGTGAAGCAGGCGATGATGAGGCGCAAATGATGGACATTGATTACGTAACAGCGCTTGAATATGGCATGCCGCCTGCAGGGGGGCTTGGCATTGGCATTGACAGGTTGGTAATGCTTTTTATTGATACAGCGTCAATCAAAGACACCATTTTATTCCCGCTTTTAAAACCAGAAAGGTAATGTATGCCAGTTGCTCATTATTCATACAAACAATACGGATTGAATATCCACAGGTATTTATATGATTGGGTACTCTCATGGGCACATACGCCATTTGGCTCGTGGGCTCTGTTTGTTTTGGCGCTGGCTGAGTCATCGTTTTTTCCAGTGCCACCAGATGTGCTGCTCATTGCGCTTGTGTTAGGCAAAAGGGAAATTTTTGCGCGGTTGGCTACTTTGTGTTCGGTTGCTTCGGTTATCGGTGGGCTTTTAGGGTATGCCATAGGATATTTTTTATGGTATGATGGCGATAGTTTTTCAAGAATAGCCATGTTCTTTTTTAATAATATCCCTGGTTTTACAATTGAAACGTTTAATTCAGCACGGCAGCTATACGAGACATATTCATTCTGGATTGTGTTTACCGCTGGATTTACTCCTATCCCCTATAAAGTGATAACAATTACTGCAGGTGTGGCAAATATTAATATTGTTATTTTTACAGTAGCCTCAATAATCAGCCGCACATTGCGATTCTTTTTGGTAGCTGGGCTTATATGGAAATTTGGCCAGCCTATCAATGCATTTATAAATAAATGGTTTAATGTCCTGTCGATAGTTTTTGTGGTACTATTAATTGGCGGGTTTTATGTGTTAAAATATATGGTATAGAAATTATATTTTTAATGGAGGATTGCTATGAAGATTTTTATTGATAGTGCGGACATTGATGAGATAGCAAAAGCGTATGAATGGGGAATAGTAGATGGTGTGACAACAAACCCATCACTGCTTAAAGCTGCAGTTGATAAAAGAAAAGCTAAAGGTGAAAAACTTGATTTAGAAGCATACATTGTAAAGCTTTTAGAAATTTCAAAGCCAAATCCTGTGAGCCTTGAGGTGACAAAGCGCACTGCAGAAGGGATGATACAACAAGGGCGAAACCTATATAAGCGGTTTAATGAAGTGGCACACAACGTCAACATAAAGATACCGGTTAATCCAGCAGTAAAAGCTGATGAGCTCTGCCACTTTGATGGTATTAATGCGGCCAAGGTGTTGCAGTCAGAAGGCATACCGGTTAACTGTACACTTGTGTTTACACCTGAGCAGGCATTGCTGGCAGCAAAGGCAGGTGCAGCGTACATAAGCCCGTTTGCAGGGCGGATTGATGACCTTATTCGCAGCAGGGCAAAGATGCAATTTGGTAAAAGTGATTATTTCCCCCAGGATGGCATTGAACAAAACGGGGTGCTTTTGAATGATAATGGCATTATATCTGGCATAGATCTGGTTTCACAGTGTGTGGAGATATTGGCGTATTATGGGTATGAGTCACAGATTATTGCGGCATCGCTGCGCAATCCACGGCAGGTAAGGGAAGCAGCACTTGTAGGGGCACATATCGCTACAGTACCATTTGGGGTGATAGCTGACATGCTGAAACATGAAAAAACATTTGAAGGTATGCAAAAGTTCACTGACGATATTGTGCCTGAATATGAAAAGCTTATAGGGTAAGATACTTGCCAAATACTGAAGATTTATTTATATTTTTTATATATGAAATAAACCACGGGGATAACCATGGCACATATACACGATTATGAAGGTGATCTCCAGGTTAAGAAAGATATAAAGGTTAAAAAGCCAAGGATGTATAAGGTCATACTGCATAATGACCATTATACAACCATGGATTTTGTTGTTGAGGTCCTGGTGAAAGTATTCCATAAAAATATTATGGAAGCAACTGAACTTATGTTACAAGTTCACAAAAATGGTTTTGGCATTTGTGGTGTATATACGTATGATATTGCACAAACCAAGGCACAACAGGTTCATACTATGGCACGGCAGCGGGAATTTCCGCTTAAGTGCACGGTTGAAGAAGCATAATTATATATAGTAGGACTTTTGCTAATGGAAATAAGTACAGTATTAAATCAGATTTTAATGGCTGCCTATAATGAGGCAAAAAACCGTAAGCATGAGTATCTTACCCCTGAACATGTATTGTTTGCATCATTGTATTTCCCTGAAGGCAGGGAAGTAATAGAAGGGTGTGGTGGAAATATAGAACAGCTCAAACGTAATCTGGATAAGCATCTTTCAACCAGGGTGCCAGTTATAGAAGAAGGCGAACCGATACAATCTGTTGGATTGCAGCATGTCATTGAGCGCGCTATCTTGCACATTAATTCTGCACAGAAGGAGATACTTGATTTTGGCGATATTATCATTGCTATTTACGAAGAAGAAGAATCCTTTGCATCATATTTTCTGGCACGTGAAGGTATCACACGCTATGATCTTTTGAATTACATATCACATGGTACACAGTTTGATGAAGATGAGATTGAAGAGTTTGATGATGACCTTGTAGAAGAGAGTGGCAAAAAGAGTAAAGTGCTTGAACAGTTTACAGTAGAATTAACTGAAAAAGCGCGGAAAGGAGAACTTGACCCTTTAATTGGCAGAGATGATATCCTTGAGCGGACAATGCAGGTGCTGTCGCGCAGACTAAAAAATAACCCTGTACATGTTGGCGAACCAGGTGTTGGCAAAACAGCAATAACCGAAGGGCTTGCCCAGCGAATTGTAGAGGGAACAGTGCCGCCGGCACTTAAAGGTGCAAAGATATATCGCCTTGATATGGGCGCTCTTATTGCCGGAACACGTTTCAGAGGCGATTTTGAAGAACGCCTCAAGAGGGTCATTCTTGAGTTGCAGAAGCAAGAGAAGGTTATTCTTTTTATTGATGAGATACATACTATTGTTGGAGCAGGTGCGGTCAGTGGAGGTTCAATGGATGCTTCCAATATCCTGAAGCCTGTGCTTGCTGATGGCAAAATTCGCTGTATTGGAACCACAACCTATGATGAGTACAGAAAATATTTTGAAAAGGATGGTGCACTATCACGTCGCTTTCAGAAAATTGATATACATGAACCATCGCATGAAGATACCATTGCTATATTACAGGGGATAAAGTCCCGTTATGAAGAACATCACAGAGTAACCTATACTGATGAAGCACTCAGGCAGGCTGTAGAGCTATCGGCACGGTACATTACAGAACGAAAGCTTCCTGATAAAGCAATTGATGTGATTGATGAAGCCGGTGCATATGCACGGATGTATGCGCGTGAAGATGAACAGCCTGTCATCACTGCGCATGAAATTGAACGTGTTGTTGCAAAGATAGCCCGCATACCAGAGCGCACCGTTTCGGCAAGTGAAATTGAAAAGCTGCAGTATCTTGAAAGCGAACTTAAAGCACAGATTTTTGGACAGGATGCTGCAGTACAAAAAGTAGTTGAGGCAATAAAACGCTCGCGTGCAGGGTTCAGGGAGGCTGAAAAACCCATTGCATCGTTTTTGTTTGTTGGGCCAACAGGTGTGGGGAAGACAGAACTTGCGCGACAACTTGCAATTACGATGGGCATTGAGCTTATACGGTTTGACATGAGTGAGTATCAGGAAAAGCATACGGTTGCCCGTCTAATTGGCGCACCACCAGGCTATGTTGGCTATGAAGAAGGAGGACAACTGACTGAAGCTGTCCGCAAGCACCCGTATTGCGTGTTGCTGCTAGATGAAATTGAAAAAGCACATCCTGATATATTCAATTCTCTTTTACAGATTATGGACTACGCCACGTTGACTGATAATACTGGTCGAAAAACTGATTTCAGGAATACTATCATTATAATGACATCTAATGCAGGGGTGCGTGAAATGCATAAGAGGGTGCTTGGTTTTGAAGTGGCGACGTATAATTTAGATGCAGTCAACAAAGAGCTTGAACGGCTGTTTGCACCTGAGTTCCGCAACCGCCTTGATGCGATAGTATTCTTCAATGGCCTGAATAAAGATATGATGCGAAATATAGTGATAAAAAAGATTAGAGAATTTTCAAAGCAGCTTGAGGAAAAAAATGTACAGCTGGTTTGCACAGATGCATGTATTGACTGGCTTTGTGAAAAGGCGTATTCTCCTGTATTTGGTGCACGAGAAGTTGCGCGTATCATACAGGAATATATCAAATCGTTCTTTGTGGATGCAGTTTTATTTGGTGCACTGAAAAATGGCGGCAGGGCCATAGCTGATGTTGTAAATGATTCAGTATCTATAACTATCGAACAGTAAAATGTTGTATTATCTGGATAAGGATGTTATCTGGTTCCCGCCCGTACATGAAGCTATAGAGGATGGACTGCTTGCCTTTGGTGGTGATTTAACACCAGAGTGGCTGCTTGAAGCGTATTCAAAAGGCATATTCCCATGGTTTAACAGCGATACGTCTGAGATACTCTGGTGGAGCCCCGATCCACGCTTTATACTGTTCCCGGATGAATTAAAAATACCCCGTTCACTCAAACAGGTAATGAAAAAAAAGATTTTTACAGTGAGTATGGACAAAGCTTTTCAAACGGTGATAGCAGAATGTGCCAAACCACGTAAAAATGATTCTGGTACGTGGATAACACCACGTATGAAAAAATCATATACAATGCTACATACATTGGGATATGCACATTCAGTTGAAGTATGGAAGGGGGCGGAGCTTGTTGGTGGATTGTATGGGGTGTCACTGGGTAAAGCTTTCTTTGGTGAATCCATGTTTACAAAAATTGACAATGCTTCAAAGATAGCACTTCTGACACTGGTTGCAGTAGTTAGGCGATTAGGATTTACATTCATTGATTGTCAGGTATATACAGATAATCTGAAACGATTTGGTGCACGGTTTATTGCGCGCGAGGATTTTATAAACCTATTAAACGCTTCACTTGTCCACCAAACCCGCAAAGGTAGCTGGGATACGATGATACAGGATGGCTATGATTATCTCCAGTGTCTTAATGAAGCAGGAGCTTAGATTCCAGAAGATTTTCTTTTTTTGCCTTTACCTTTGTATATCGAATTTTTGGATACTGAGAAAGAGCCATTACAAAAACAGAAAACATAAAATACACTGAAAGAGAAACAACAACAACAGCAATTATCCCAATACTAAGGACAATTATCTTTGAATAAGAATAGGATGTGAACATCTTAATTGAAGCAATAACCGCAATTGCATATCCTAATAAAAGCAAAAATGCAGCAGTGAAAGTTCCATAGAATACCATTTTCCCAACTTTCATAGGTATACCCTTTAGCTGTGCGTTCATCCACGCTGCACCTTTTTTAACGTATTGAGCAAAAAGCACGGCAATAATTTCAATCAGTCGTTTTATCATCAATGCTGTAATAATTATACCTGCGACAAGTGAGGAGTATGAAGCTATTGCAATTGAAAAAACAAAAAGTATAAGCAGGGCGATAGTAACTGTTATAAGAATCCCTGCCATAACAAGAAGAGGAATGCATAAACTTATAACAATCGACTTGAACGTTGCTTTTATTAAGGCAATAGTGCTTTCAAAACGGCTTAAGTAATCATCAGGATGGAGCACAAAATATTCCCATTCCTGTACATACCTGTCATCGGGAGGCCCAAAATCCTCAAATATTGATGCTATTTCTGGAGAAGTTTTTGCATGATATTTCTTCCATACTGTATCATAGTGCGCACGCTGAGAGGGGTTTGTTAAAATGTCGTATGCCTCACGAATAAGTACAAACTGTGCATAATTGTTTTCTTTTGTGCTGTCGGGATGGGTTTCCTTGGCTTTTTTTCTGAACGCTGTTTTGATAGTAGTACTATCAGCTGTACAGGGAATATCTAATATTTTGTAGTAGTCTTTAAATGCTATATCCATGGAAGTGCAACTGTAGCTTATGCATTTATGTACCGGAAATACTGCAAGGCATCTACATCAGTGTTGAATATTTTTATAAAACTGCCAACTCGTACTACATCAAGGATATTAAGTATAGACTCATTTACAGAGCCAATACCAGGTCGCCATTGTTTTTTCTGATCTGCTTTGTTGCAGAAATAAGAGTACTTATTCCTCCGCTATCGATCTGTGTAACCTTTTTTAAATCAACAATTATTTTTTTTGCACCACCATGGATTAATGTATTTAAAAATACCCATAGCTGCCGTGATGATTCAATATCTATTTTTTCAGGATAGGTAATATAAAATACAATTGTTTCATAATCAATTTTTTCTTTGTTAATAAATGATAGATTGAGCACTTCTATTTCAAAACTCATGTTGTACCACCATTATAAAAGATGTTATACGTATCGAAAATAATGTAATGCCTCGTCTAATGTTGTAAAAATCTTCATAAACTTCTGAAGCTGAATTGGCTTAAATATAAGTTGTATTCTTTCTGGAACGTTGATGAGTACAGCATCGCCGTCCTTATGTTTACGAATCATCTTGGTTATGTCAATTAAAGTTCCCATACCGTAACTATCAATAAATTCAACTTCGGCCATATCAAAAATGATTTTTTTCAAACCACCAGTAATTAAACATGACAATAGCATGAATAAATCATTATTTTTATCCATGTCTGCAACATCAGCAAGTTGTATTAGTAACACAATCCTGTTATAATTGACATCTTCTGTTTTGATGCCGGGTAATTCAATGATTTTACAATTCATAATACCATAGATGTATACAATAACTGTATCAAATATCAACAAAAAAATTATAATAACTCTGCCATAATAATCGTAACATCATCTCTGAATGCATCTGTTTCTGCCGTTTCAGACCATACACGTAGTGTTGCTATAAGGTTTGTTATAAATGATTGAGGGTCCTGTAAATAGTTGTTATGAATATACTCAATAAGACGGTCAGTGCCAAAAATTTTATTTTTACTGTTCATAACTTCAATTATGCCGTCAGTGTATAACAGTAATTTATCATGTTCTGTGTATGAAGTGGTTGATTCTGTATATTGACTGTCATCAACCCATCCAATAGGAAATCCTTTTGGCCAGTTATTGAAAATAGTGCCATTCTTCTGTATCAGTAGTGGTTCCCAATGGCCAGCAAGAGAAACTGTTATCTGTTTAGTATCAGTATCAATCAGAGCATATGCAGCAGTAATATAATTTTCTTTGATATTGTTGGTTAAGTCTTTATTGAGCAAGGTGAGTAGCTGTGCAGGATGTGATGCATATTCTTTATTATTTACAAGAGCCATTTTCAGCATTGCACATACAATGGCTGCTGGAATACCATGACCGGTTACATCTGCTATCATTATTCCTGTTCTTGAGTCACTTATTTTAATGACATCATAAAAATCACCACCCATCTCTCTGGTTGGGATATATGCATGTGCAATATTAATGTGTTGTATTTTTGGGATATCCTGGACTACAACAGAACTGTGTATTTCATGTGCCAGGCGGATTTCATGTTTCAGCATGATGTATTCATTGTGTTCCTGCACGGATTGTTTCAGCGTTATAAGGTTTGTGATTCGTGCAATTAACTCATCTTTATTAAAAGGCTTGCTGAGATAGTCGTTTGCTCCAATTCTAAAACTGGTTATAATTTCCTGAGTTCTGTGCTTTGATGTGATTATCATTATGGGTAACTCATATAATGAATATGTTTTTCTTATTTTTTCGCAAACCTGGAATGCTGATGTGCCTGGCAAAATTGTATCCAATAGTATAAGATCAGGCAGCTTGCCCTGATTTAAAATAGAGAATAAAGGGATAGCATCGTGTGAAAATTCTACATAATAGCCTGCACCGGTGAGCATATCAAAAAGAATTTTAACATTTACCGGATCGTCATCAACAATATAAATAAATCCTCGGGATATTGTTGATTGGATTTTTTGCAAAAGGTGTTCATCCTCACTTGCCGATTGTATTGTATATTCTGCATAGGATATAGTTTGGGATAATTCATTAGTAATGAGTTCCTGATTGTATGGGAAGCATAGCATTACAGTTGTTCCCTCGTTGGGTACCGAGTGTATGGAAATTGTCCCCTCATGCAATTCCATAAGTTTTTTTGTTATAACAAGCCCAAGCCCTAATCCTCCATATGGAGTATCGTGTGATTTACTATTGTATCCAAAATCATCAATGTCATGTAATAATTGTTCCGGAAGCCCTCCTGCTGTATCATGCACAATGATTGCTAATGTTTCGGGGTTATTTTTTTGAGTGCGAATGGATATACTGCCTTTATGTGAGTATTTTACTGCATTGCCAATAATGTTTAGTAAAATCTGTTGGAGCCGCTGCTCATCTGCCATAACATGGGATGCTTGGGGATCAATACTGATGGCAACCGATAGTGATTTTGAACGGATAGCAGGCTGTAAGATTGAAATGACAAAATTAATAACACCCGAAATATCAACAACCTTTTTGTTAAGAATAATATCATTATACTTTAACCGTGTGAAATCCAGTATATCATCAATCATATATGATAGCCGAAGAGCACTGTTTGAAATCATTTCTAGCGAAGTAGTGATACTTGCACTGTCTTTAGCAGAATAGGTATGAATAATTGAGTTGGTTAAATGAGTTATACTCTCAAGTGGTATTTTTATTTCATATGAGATATTTGATAGGAAGTCATCTTTAAGTTTATTCAAACGAAGTAACTCCATATTGGTCCGTGTTAATTCCTTAATTTCTAAATTAACCATGTCTAAAAGGTGTTGTGTTGTTTTTGCTAATTTCCCAATTTCATCTTTCTGCTTGATTGCAGGTATAGTGATTGATGTTGTGCCTTCATCAAATTTCTTAAGCGATTCCATGATTAATTCAATTGGTTTGGAAAATTTGCGGCTAAATACAGTAGATGTGATATAGGCAATAACCAGTAGTGATACAACGCTTATTATAAAAACTGTATAATTAGCATATACCGGTTCCAATATTATCGATTCATTAAAAACTAAATGGGTAGCGCATGATATAGAACTTTGAGGGATTTTTGAATGTGCAATAAATTCAATATATGTATTTCCATTATTTGAAGAATATAGTACGGGTTGTTGATTTGAAATTTTTTTTAAAAGATCATGTGAAAGTGGTGAAAGTATTTTCCCTTGAGGATAATCAGCTAAAAGCATTGTATTGAACTTAGGATTTGGAGTAAATAGTACCACCTTCAAGGATACAAGGCCGTTAAATAATGGTTTTATAGCAGTAATATATTCATTTGCATCAATACTGGTTTGAGCAACGTTACCACTGTTGAGCAATAGCATATTCAAAACCATGTTCGATATCTGTTTTGCCTGCAATGTGCCGTCATTGATAATCTTTGAGTGCAATTGCTCAATCTGTCTGTTGAGGATGTATAGTGGGAAGGGCATAGTGATTGCAATAATTATAATAAATGCTATTAATATTTTATACCGGATTCTCATAGCTTTATTGCAATTTTTGTATTGTTTCTTTAATCCTTTTTGCCCTTACAATATAAGCGCTAGCAATAGTATTATTAGGGTCAATATAAAGAACACTATTCATTATAAGAATGCAATCATCATAGTTTTTATTATTAAAAGCTTCTATTCCTTTAGTGATCATATCCGGCACTTTGGGTAAAAGTTTTTTTTGCAGTTGTTTATACAGTAATTCTGCTTCCTTGACGTATTGTGATGAAAAATTAAGAAGCGGTAGAGCCTCATAATCTTTGTTAATTTCAATTAACGATTGTGCTTTATTATATTGCTGAAGAGCCACAGTTATTATGGAAACGTATTCAAGTGATTCCTTATGATTGTGATCAAGCGATAGTACCTGATTAAAATATTCTAATGCTTGTGAGGCATTTTTTTCCTTGAGATGGTCCACCCCTCTTTTGAATTGTTGCTGAATTGTAATTTTTATCTGTTCAGCTTTTTCTTTTTCCTTAGCCGCATAATAATCAGGTGAATAGAGTGCAAATTGGTAACCAGCTTTAACTGAAATAATAATGGTTTGAAATATTTTATGCGATAGCTCCGATAAAGAATATGCACATTCAACTGCCATGATGGTGCGAGTGAAGATATTTTTAGATACACCTGTATGTAACACAAATCCAGTTTTTGTTGTTGCATCAGACTTTTCAGTTTTAATTGCAGAAAGGGTATGGTATTTTAAAGAAAAACCGGCACCAGTGTATGCAGTAAAATCATAGGGCAATGTATAATAAAGTGATGGTACAATACTTATGCCAAACACCTGCATATTTGAATTGGTGCTCCGTGTAAGGGAAAATCGATTATATGTCAGGGTGCCATTAACCATAAACCAATCAGAAATAGGTACAAAAGAAAAAAACCCGGCACCCATTCCGTTATTGAGGCTTTCTGCATAATGGCCCGCAATAATACAGTATGCGGTTTCTAGACCAACAGTTGCATAACCTGAAAAATCCTTAGCAAAAACAATAGTAGAGTAGCAAAATGATTGCATTGTCAAAAGTAGAATAAGCCATGTTTGAATCACATAATTATTTTTCACATGTATATACCACAGTATAATTGTATAGACATCTTACTACCAGCACAAGCCAAGAAGATGATGGGAATTTGTACAATTTCTGTCATTACTATATATCCATTCATAATTATTTCTGTTATGAGCACCACTTCTCCCGTTTAAGACAATAACTGCTGCAAGGGTTGAATTTGATGTTGAAAGTTTTTCGCTTGTCCATGTGCTGCAGGTATAGTCAGTATCACATGAACCATCCTGCAAGCTGCCAGACCACCAGTAGCTGTCACATACCCCTACATTTTGTAATTGGTCAATGATTGTGCCATCAAGTAAATCATACCAGTTATATGCAATGATTACACCTGTTGGCGAATAGACTGGCCAGTCTGCTGGAACAGAATAATTATCGGGTAAGTTTTTTATTGCATCGTTGCTATCAATACTGATAAAGGCCACCCAATTGTCCTGTGGCAATGCAGGATAATTATTGATAAGAGCTTTATGCACAAGTTCATTTATTTCCTGGCGAGCAGTGCTAGCAGATGATGCCATAGCACCAGTGTATTTTCCGGCGCTGAAGAGATATATTCTACCTTTTGTAGTGAATGTAGAGGGGTAGTAAATTGATATGTTTTTGTCAGGATCTTTTACGCATACATTCACAAAGTATCGTTTACCAAACATCAAACTTGTTAAAATAAATTCATTTATAGGCTGAGTGGACCAATTATCTTCGTCAAGAAGTCCGGACTGAAGAATTTCATCCAATGAAAAAAGAGTAAGAGTTTGGCTAATAACCACCTGATATTGCAAAGTTTCAGAAGGGGAATTATCGGTAGCAAATGTCCATTGTACTTTTGCAGAATTTTCAGTAATGTTTGATACTATGATGAGTCCATTATTCCCGGGTATTGGAGCGTTAATTACCGGAATAGTGTTATTCCCTGTATAGGCGTTTTCTTGATTAATAATAGCGTTGAAGTTGTCATCAGCACAGGATAATAGGGCAATAGCTGCGATGCCTATCGCAAACAATAAAATTGACAAAATGGTATTATAACATTTATATTTATGCATATCAATGCCATCATAGAAAAAATGATGCCCAAACAACTATTACCCCAAACCATATTAAGATAATAAAAAAGACTGAAAATTACAACTTTTTTATGAAAAAATTTTTAAAATGAAGTAATTTTTTGAAAAGTAGACTTAAATGCTGTATTTTTTATTTGACACCAAAAACCTATTAATTATACAAGGTTAAATCTTTTTTATTATCAAGTGCAGGAGTCGCTAGCTCAGTCGGTAGAGCAACTGCCTTTTAAGCAGTGGGTCCGGAGTTCGATTCTCCGGCGACTCAATAAAATAATATTGACAGTTTCAATATTATTTTTTATGTGGTCATCATTACACGTCCCCGTCGTCTAGGGGTCTAGGACACCGGGTTTTCATCCCGGCAACAGGGGTTCGAATCCCCTCGGGGATGCATATAAAAGCACCGTTAACATAGCGGTGCTTTTTTATTGTAACTGTATTACCCGTAAATTTAGTTTTTGATGTTGTTGCAGTTAATGTAATTTGTAAAGAATTATAAAATAGCTATAGGTATAAAGTTAATGATGAATAGTGTTGGAGTATAATTATCAATTTTTTGATTACCGTAGATTTTTTTGAAAAATTGTATCTGTGTAAGGAAGTATTTTATTTAAAAATTTGGATGAAATGCGTACAGGCTTTCTGGTTAATTTGTCTAATATTACGGCCCCCATTTCCACAAGTACTGCGGTTGCATCGTTATGACTAATTTTATGGAAAAATCGAAAACTCTTATTCCCAATTTCACCAATTGTTGTATCAATTATAATTTCATCATCAAGGTGTAATTCTTTTAAAAGGTTCATTGCAACATCGGCTATTATTAAAACGGTGTTATCACCCATATTGTTTTCATCAAATCCAATTGAACAAAGCATATCCCTTCGAGCTAAGTGAATTATAGCAATCATTTCAGGTATGCCAACGTGCCCCCAGATATTAATGTCATTTATGTTTATTTTATAATGATATCTAAAACTGTATACTGAAAGCTCGTTAAGTTGCAATCGTGGCATAGTGAATAAACCGTTGTACTATTTTGGAATCAATAATCACGATACAATGAAAAAATTTAACCAACCAATGTCAAGGTGAATTTAATAATGCAGTGATTCTTCTTTTGGTATAACCCTTCCCAACATGGGAGTGTGAAAAAAATCAGGATGTTGAGATAAAAAATCATTGACAAATAGACGACTGGTCTACTATATACATAAAAGCAAATAATCATAAGGTTACAATCTATGGTTACAGCAAACAATACAAAAGATACTATTGTTGCAATTAGTGCAAAGCTTATGCATCTGAAGGGTTTTAATAATACCGGGATACAGGAAATACTACAAAAGGCAGATGTACCCAAGGGTTCTTTTTATTACTACTTTAAAAGCAAGGATGATTTAGGGCTTCAGGTTATTGAGTATTATACAAATGCCATTACTTCTATATTTCAGCAATATCTTAATGATACTTCTTTTTCACCACTTCAAAGGTTAGAAAATCTTATAATGTTTTATGCCAGGCATTTTAAAAAAATGAATTACACGTTAGGATGCCCCATTGGCAATTTTTCATTAGAGATGAGTGATTTGAGTGAACATTTCCGAGTAAAACTTAATCATTCAATTCAAAAACTAATTCGGCTTATTGATTCATGCTTACAGCAAGCTAAAGACAGTGGTGAAATTTCTGATGATGTTGATACAACACAGGCAGCTGAATTTATTTTTCAGGGTTTTGAAGGGGCGCTTCTACGTATGAAGGTTGTTAAAAGTGACCGACCTATTATAGTGTTTAAAAATTCAATAATGAAGTATTTAAAAGAGACATAAACCGGAGGTAATGTATGGGTGAGTGGAAAAAAACAGGATGTGTGCTCTGCGCTCAAAATTGTGGCATAGAGGTTGAAGTTGAAAATAACAAAATAGTTAAAGTACGCGGTGATAAAGAAAATCCGCGGAGCAAAGGGTATGTGTGCAGGAAAGGTATGAATATAATGTATCACCAGCATCATGATGAACGGCTCAAATACCCTTTAAAACGCACTGACAAAGGTTTTGTACGCATTTCTTGGGACCAGGCAATTGATGAAATAGCTGCAAAACTAAAAGAAATAGTGACAATGTATGGACCTAAATCCTACGCATATGTGGGGGGTGGTGGACAGGGCTGCCATTTTGAAGCGGCATTTGGTGTTACCTTGATGAGAGCTATCGGTTCACAGTATTACTATAATGCCCTTGGGCAAGAACTTACCGGTTTATTTTGGGCATACGGAAGAGTAACCGGAAAACAATATAAATTTATGATTCCTGATGAGCACAATACTGATGTGCTTGTTGCATGGGGCTGGAATGGAATGGTAAGCCATCAGATGCCGCGCGCACCGCTTTTTTTGCGCGAATTTGCAAAAAATCCTGATAAATTGCTTATAGTAATTGATCCTCGCAAATCCGAAACAGCAGAAATTGCAGATATTCACCTTGCGGTAAAACCCGGCACTGATGCACTACTCACAAAAGCCATGATAGCTCTTTGTTTAGAGGAAGGGTGGGTTGATACAGAATATGTCAAAAATCATGTAAATGGCTTTGAACAAATTAAAAGCTGGTTTGCGGATTTTGATATAAAAAAAGCTATTGATGTATGTGGTCTGGAATATGAAGTGGTAAAAGAAGTATGCAGGCACATACGATTTAAAAAGGCATGTGTGCATCCGGATTTAGGTGTGTACATGAACCGGCACAGTACGCTCACAACCTATTTGCAAATAATACTTTTTACTATAACGGGGAATATGTGTGTACAGGGTGGCAATGTAATACCGGGAATGCTTATGCCCATAATTTCTCATAGTGATGAGCGGGATGAAAAAACTTGGAGAACGGTAGTAACAGGATATCCAGCCATTGCAGGTGTGTTCCCACCAAATGTATTGCCCGAAGAGATATTAACTGATCACCCTGAAAGAATACGAGCTGTATTATGTACACAGTGCAATCCATTACGCTCTTTTGCTGATACCCACCAATATGAAAAAGCTTTTTCCAAGCTTGATTTATTGGTGGTTGCTGAGATTGCCATGACCGAAACTGCAAAATTAGCTCATTATGTGCTGCCTGCTCGCAGTGGTTATGAATCATGGGATGGCACATTCTTCACATGGACATGGCCAGAAATATATTTTCAGATGCGCCGACCTGTTGTTGAACCTGAGGGTGAACAAATTGAACTTGGAGAAATTCATTTACGAATTGCTGAAAAAATGGGTTTTGTTCCGGAAATACCTGAGTCGCTACATATAGCTGCAACAAAAGACAGGCTTTCTTTTGGGATGGAGTTTTTGAATTATATACAACAAAACCCACAGGCACTAAAAGTTATTCCATTTGTTATTGGTAAAACACTGGGGAAAGCTATGGGTTCGGTTCATCTTGCCAGCTTGTGGGCGCTGCTCATGAATGCGCCAAAGAGTTTTAAACAATGTGCCCAGCGTGTTGGTTTTTCAAAAGGACCTCTGATGGGTGAAGAAATTTTTAATGCAATAGTGAATAATCCACAAGGTTTGTGGATTGGCAAGTCGGACCCTTTAAACAACTTTGATGATTTAAGTACTGAGGATAAAAAAATAAATGTATGTATACCTGAGATGGAACAGTGGTGCAAAGATGTAACTGTTGAAAATGAGCTTAAGGAATTAGAATTACACAAAGACTATCCATTCATATTATCAGCAGGACGGCATTACCCTTACAATGCAAACACATTAATGAGAAATCCCGACTGGAATAAGGGCAAAAGAGCATGCACATGTATAATGCACCCGGACGATGCACAGGAGCTTGGTTTACAGGATGGTCAGCGTGTAAGGGTTATCACTGAGGCAGGTTCTGTGGAGTTGGAACTTGAAATTACCCAGCAAACAACCCGAAAGTATGTTATGATTCCGCATGGGTTTGGTCTTGAATATGGTGGAAAAGTACATGGTGTTAATGTCAACTATCTTGCTAAAAATACTCACAGGGACAAGCTGGCAGGCACTCCTTTCCACAGATATATTCCATGTAGGGTTGAAAAAGTTGTATAACGTATTGTATAGGTGCGATAGCTCAAAGAATATTTTTACATTATACTAAAGGCTTTAATCGTTATGAAGACAATTTGTGGTTATTCAGTTGACGAGTATATACACATGATTGAAAAATTCCATGGGAGTGTAGCCCCTGGAGTTTTGATTGGCGGTTTAATGGTTGATATATTATGGACACGCCGCGATAAAGAAAAATTTTATGATTTTTTATGTGAAACAGCAGTGTGTTTGCCTGATGCAATTCAGCTGCTTACTCCCTGCACGTATGGAAATGGATGGCTTAAGGTAATTCATACAGGAAGATTTGCAATGACTATGTTTGAAAAATATCATGGTGATGGCACACGTGCATATCTTGATACAATGAAACTTAAACAATATAATGAAATTACTAACTGGTTTTTTAAATTAAAGCCAAAAGAAGCACAAAATAAAGAGCTCCTTATTCATCAAATTATTGACGCTTGGGATGATATTATCTCCGTACAAAAAGTGAAAGTATGTCAGAATTATATTGGTAAAGACAAGCTTGGTGCTGTAGGGGTATGCCCACGGTGTGGTGAAGCGTATCCACTCAAAGATGGAAAGCTATGTCGAGTGTGTAATGGGCTAAAACTGTATGAATGATAACAGAATAGATTCATTTGCTAACAAAATCCACCGTTTTTTTATAGACATAAAAATTGATAGGAATGAACTCTCAGGCGCATTTGGTGATATGGGAACAGTCATTCCTCTTTTAGTTGGGATCTTAGTGGCAACAGGGATGGATGCAGGTGTAGTATTTATTGCATATGGTTTAATGCAGATATTTACGGGATTTATTTATAAAATCCCGATGCCTGTCCAGCCGTTAAAAGCTGTAGCCTTGATTGTAATAACACAAAAATTGAGTGGGGATATCGTAGTATGTGGTGGATTTACTATTGGTGTTTTGATGTTGGTATTAACTGCGTTTGGTGTTATTGATGTTTTTGCAAAGATAATTCCAAAAGCAGTTATCAGGGGAATCCAATTTGGCCTTGGATTGCAGCTTATCATGCTATCTATAAAAGAGTATATACCTTCTGAAAAATTTTCCGATTACATACTTGTGTTTGTATCATTTTCCATCATTGTTGTGTTACTGGGTAACAGACGCATTCCGCCGGCGCTTATACTCATACCAGTAGGCATTGTATATGGTATGGTATTTGGTACCGATGGAATAGCACATGAGCTATCGCATAAGCATAATTTTTTTAACTCATTAACTCTGGAAAATATTATTAAAGGTTTTGTGATACTTGCACTGCCTCAAATTCCGCTATCGCTGGGCAATTCAATTTTTGCCACAAGTCAGCTGAGTAAGGATTTATTTCCTCAAAAATCTGTTTCGCCGCGGAAAATAGCATTTACCTATGCAATTATGAATATTATGAATCCATTGATTGGTGGCATTCCTGTATGCCATGGAAGTGGTGGTATGGCCGGCCATTATACATTTGGAGCTCGTACTGGCGGTTCAGTAATTTTATTTGGACTGGCCATGACTATTACAGGTGTGGTGTTTGGAGCAAACGGAATTTATATATTACAAATGTTCCCATTGCCATTGCTGGGTGTGATTTTATTTTTTGAAGCACTAACATTATTAGGGCTTATTTCAGATGTTATTGGCAACAGCTTTGATTTGAAAATTTCGCTGATTGTTGCTGCATTAATAGTAACAATACCGTATGGGTATGTTATTGGCATGCTCACAGGTATCTGTGTAAATTATCTGGTGAAATGGGTGAAAGCTGGCAGTCTTATATCAGTTGACACCAACCTATGAATATAGAAAATAAAAATAAATGGACAATTTAATCTTAACTTTGATTTACACAGCAATATAAATATATACTAAAAAATTATATTGCATTACATCATGTCATATTGTATAGTAGTGGAACTACAGTATACAAAGAGGCAATGATGAAATTTACAATTGCTATCAATATGATGGTTTTTGTTTTGCTGCTTGATACACATTTTGTTTTTGCACTTACCTTGAAGTGGGATATTCCCGAACAATCAAAACTAGAATTTGTATATGATGCAAAAATTGAATATTATGAAAATGGTGAACTTAAAAGAATATATGGTGAACGCAATATCATTGATTTAGTATGCTATCAGAAAAAATCAAATGGGCAGGCTGTAAATGGTTCTTTTTCAGTATATAGAAAAAATATAAACGATTTTGTTTACAGACTAGAAGAACAATATTTTTCTGACTTTTTTATTAATACAAATGGCACTTTTGTAGTTCCTGAAGGTAGTTTTATGCCAAACCTTCGTCATTTGCCAACATTCCCTAATGAAGATATCAGTACTGGTTTTGTATGGAAAGCGCCGATACATATTGTATTTAATAATTTTTCCGTTCCACTAATATTGTTACTTGAAGCTCAATACACACTGTTATTTATCAATAGCCAGAGTAATGAGGCATTCATTAATTATTCCATACTTATTGATAAAACGTTAAAAGATAAACCATATCCCGATGATCTCCCTGTTAAGATATATGGGCAGTATGCAGGACAGATGATATGGGATATTCAAAAAAATCAGCCAAAAAAATCGGTTAACGCATATAACCTGCTTTTAATATTTGGGAGGACAGGGCAATTGAGCACAGTAGAATTTAAAATGTCAATTGATCAAACCAATATGGCGTATCAGAGCATCCCTGAAGAGGAAAAGAAAAAGCAGCAAAAAGAAATAGAGAAAGAATTAAAGCAGGATGGTGTTTCGGTTGATTCTGATTCACGGGGCATGATTATACGTTTTTCGGATATTCTCTTTGAGTTTGATAAATATACCTTGAATGCTGATGCACGTAAGGTGTTAGAAAAGCTCGTTGGGATAATTAAGGCCAAATATCCCAATAATGAAATTATTGTGGAAGGTCATACTGACAATATTGGGACTGATGAATATAATCAGAATCTTTCTGAAAAGCGTGCACAGACTGTTGCTGGGTATTTGAAAAATAAATTAGGGCATGACAAAATATCCTATCGTGGACTGGGTAAAAAAAATCCGATTGCGGATAATTCATCCCAGGAAGGCAGGCAAAAAAACAGAAGAGTGGAAATCATTATAAAAATGTGATAGTAAAAAATGCCTGAAAGAACGATTGTGAATAGCTTATTGTAAAATTCTTTGAGTTCTTCGTGTAAAGCGTTTAGCTTCTGATTTAAAAACCTGTGCAAGTTCTACCAAATCATCAAACCGCTTAACAATAAATAGTGATTTGAGCAAATTTTTAATTTTGGTATCATCGTTTATTTCATGTATCTGCTTATTGGATGCAATAAATGTTTCATTGCAAAAGTTAAAATTTTTTTCAATAAGCTGACCAACTGGTTCAGGAATTTTTGCAAAAGGCATACCAGTTTTAAGGTGAACATTCTTCAGTATTAGAGCAATGAGTGTTTTGACATTCCGTTCTTTTGTAGCTTGTATGTCCTGCTGCATCTTTTCAAATGCTTTAAGTATCATCTGGTTTCTTTCTTTAATTGATTTTATAAGTTCACCTTTAATTTCGGGTGGCATTTTTGAAAATGATGGGCTATGGTGTGGATATGCATATTTAAGATAAGCCGGTTGCAACATAATACGTGCGCACAATGTATCGTTGAGATTTTCACCTTCAACAAGTGGTGCAATATCATCAGGTGTAATGTGTAATAGGCCTTTTTGTTTAATCACCTCTGGGACAGGCAATTGATATATGTACCCGGCGATGGCTTTATTTTCAGAAGTTTCTTCAGCAAAAAAATATTCGCATAGAAGCCGGGGGAATCCTTTTGAAGGGTCCCTTGATTCTGGGTCTTCTTCTATATCAATAATTGCATCGATAAGATTATGATATGTATTGTGGGTTTCCATAATTGTGTATATATGGCATTTGTACTATACAATATATAAAAGTATTGCCTCGCAGCTTTAGGCAGCGGGGTATGTGCAATTTGCCATCGTAACTAAAGTGAATAATACAATGAATGAATGAAAAAAGCAATTAATTTTTTAAGGTCTGGCTTTTACATCAATTGATAGTGGGCTGAACATCCCTTTTATGTAATACTGGTACCCAATTCCAGCGACCATTGCGCCATTATCAGTACATAATATGGGGGAAGGGAAATATATTGTATGGTAATCTTTCTTTTTTTCTATGATTAATTCACGTAAACGCTTATTGCTTGCAACACCCCCAGCTACGACGAGTGTGTGTATTTTCAAGCGTTTTGATGCATCAAAGAGCCTGCGAACTAATATTTCAAGAGCCCGTTCCTGAAAGCTGTATGCTATTTCATGTACGTTAGCATCGGGATGTTCATGCATATAATTGATGACTGCAGTCTTAAGCCCGCTGTACGAAAAGGAGTATGAATCATTGCTATCGGCAAGTATTTTTGGGAATATTGGTTTTTTTACTGTTGCCACAGATGCTAACTTTTCAATTATTGGCCCCCCCGGATATCCTAAGGATAAAAATTTTGCTACCTTGTCAAATGCTTCGCCAACAGCATCATCAGTGGTATTGCCTAGCAGTTCAAAGGTACCAAAGTCTTTTACAACGTAGAGTGCAGTATTCCCCCCTGATACAAGCAATCCAATGAATGGAAATTCTATGCCATGGCCTTCTAAAAATGGTGCATATAAATGTGCTTCTAAATGATGGACAGCAATAAGCGGTATAGATAGTGTATAGCTGATAGCCTTTGCTGACTGCAATGCAACTAAAAGCGAACCAACCAGACCTGGCCTGTAGGTGGCTGCAACATACGAGAGGTCTTTAAACGATACATTTGCTTCTCTGAGGCAATGGTCAATCAGATCATTAATAACCTCTAAATGTGCACGTGACGCAATTTCAGGAACTACACCATAATATTCCTGATGAAGGTGGATTTGGCTATAGATTGCATGCGACAGAATCGATTTTCCATCAGCAACTATGGCAACTGCTGTCTCATCACATGAGCTTTCCAGGCCTATCCCTAAAACTTTATTACTCATTTATTATCTTAATTGCCTCTGTAAGTTGGTTGTCAAATTCCAGGTCATACAACGGTCGCTTAGCAAAACGGTATATCTCTGATTTTAAGATGTAGTTGGCTGTTGAATCTGAAAGTTTAATATTATTCTTATCAAGAAGCTGCTTAAACTCCTGTTTTGTAAGTTCATCATATTTATTGTGGGTGCGAATAAATTTTTCAAGTATCTTTTCCTTTACAAGTATATTAATCTGCTTTTGTTCTTCTTTGGAGATAGTAGCCATGGGAACAGTGTAGTCTGGTTGAATGCCTATACCATGAATTGAAATTCCAGAGGGAGTATAATATTTGGCGATAGTCAGTGTGACACCAGTATTTTCATCTAAATTAAAAAATTTTTGCACTGAGCCTTTGCCAAAGGTTTTCTCGCCAATCAATTTGGCGCGATTATTATCCTTAAATGCGCCAGCAACAATCTCCGAAGCTGATGCACTACCCTTATTGACCAGAATAACACATTTACCATTAAATAGAGGGCTAGAGGTGGCACGGTATTCTTGTAGCGTTTCTTTGCCGCTTCGCCCTTTTGTTGATACAATCATGGTTCCTTTTGGCAAAAACATATCACTTACGGTAATAGCCTGATCTAAAAGTCCACCAGGATTCCATCGTAAGTCTATGATGCATTTAGTAATATTGTTTTTCTGGAAATATTGTAGGGCTTTTTTAACTTCAGTTGCAGTATCCTCACTGAAAACTTTTATTCTGAGGTAGCCAATACCTGTGTTATCGATTACAGCATAGTTAACAGTTTGCAACTTTATTGGAAGTCGCTCAAGTTCCACATCAATAGGCTCTTCTATGCCTTCACGGATAATGGAAAGAATTACTTTAGTATGTGGCTTGCCGCGTATCATTGACACAATGTCATTAATATTTTTATTTTTGATTGGCTTATTATCAATTTTATAGATGATATCTCCCGGCTGAATACCCGCTTTCATTGCAGGAGTCCCCTCAATAGGAGATACAACAACGATATCACCATTTTTGGCAGAAATTTCAATTCCAACTCCAATGAACTCACCGCTGGTTTCTTCCTTAAGTTGGCTGTATTCCTTTTCATCTAAAAAGCGTGAAAAAGGATCATTTAATGATGCTATCATACCACGGATAGCGCCATAAAAAAGATTCTTGGAGTCAGGTTGTTCTACGTATTCATTGCGTATAAGCTGGTATACCTGATGGAAAAAATCCAGGTATTTAAATGAAGGTTCCTGTGCAGAAACAGTAAAGGCAATATTAACACCAATTAATATGCCGGACAAAAATGCAATAAAAGCAATATGGAATGACCGTTTGCGTAACCACTGTAGCATACTATCCTCGCTTTATTTAAGGGTTTACATCAAAAAGTGCATATTTATCGGGATGCTTTGTTTTACAGTAATTGTAAAATGCCTGCGGGCTTACTTTATAATCCTGTAGTATAGCATCCATAATCTCACGTCGTTGTTTTGATGATTGTTCTTCATCAAAACTTTCTATGAATTCCCTGGTTAGGTATTCCTGCCATAAAATAGCAAACTCTTCTTGCGACAGCTTCTCGTCAATACAAGCAGTAAATGAGAGCATCGCTATGCATAGTATAAGGTGAAGCATTTTCTCCATTGTTACAGTCCTGGTATGTAAAAATTATTCCTTAAATTAGTTTATAGTTATAAGTGTTGAAAAATGTAAAGATTTTTATTTGTTATTTTATGTAAAATTTAATGCTCTGACCCTCCAAGTTGATTTTAAGGTACATGACAACATGTCATCCGGAACTTGTTTCAGGGTCTTGAAATGAAGGCTCTGACCCCAAATTATGCTATCACACAAGTAACTCTGTGATCTCTGCGTCCTCCGCGTGATGCATTTTTATCTCATGCAGAGTTCGCTGAGATGTGGAGGATGGCTCTGACCACATGGGTCATTTTATGTTTAAAAACATTGTGTCATCCTGAACTTGTTTCAGGATCTTGAAATGAAGGCTCTGACACCAAATTATGCTATCCCACAAGTAACTCGGTGTACTCAGCGCCCTTAGCTTGAGGTATTTTTCTCTCACGCAGAGACCGCTGATAATGATGAGATTTGTGACTTCATTTAGGCTCTGACCCCTATAATTTACTACGACTGAGTTTAGTTTGATGAATTACAGACAAGTCATCCTGAACTTGGTTCAGGATCTTGTAATATATGCTCTGACCCCAGCTTACTCTGTGACCTCAGCGTCCTCAGCGTGATGTATTTTTATTTCACGCAGAGATCGCAGAGAACGCGGAGATTAGGAAATAAGGCTCTGACCCCAAATTTTGCTATCCCTCCCATAACTCTGTGTACTCAGCGCACCC
>JAOAIH010000048.1 GCA_026414805.1 Spirochaetota bacterium
ATGCTATTTCTGGTGGGGCACCACTTTCAGTATCCGATGCTGAATTTTTTATTGGCATGGGGATGAAAATTCTTGAAGGCTATGGTTTAACCGAGACAACTCCTGTTTTAACCTATAACCGTCCATGGTTTATAAAGCCAGGAACAGTTGGTCAGGCAATTCCCGAAACAAAACTTAAAATAGCTGATGATGGTGAAATACTTGCAAAGGGACCACAGATAATGTTGGGATATTATAAGAATAAAGCTGCTACTGAAGAGGTGATGACCAAAGATGGTTATTTCAGGACAGGTGATATTGGAGTTATTGACGAAGACGGATTCTTAAAGATAACTGGGAGAATCAAAGATATCATCGTAACAGCTGGTGGAAAAAATATCTCCCCACAGAATATTGAAAACAGCGTTAAGACATCACCATATATTGAGCAGATAGCAGTAATTGGGGATAAACGCAAATACTTAAGTGCGCTTGTCATTCCTAACTTTGAAGCAGTAAAAAAATGGGCAAAACAAAAAGGGATAAGTTTTACTCAAAATTCTGATTTAATTAAAAATGATGAAGTATACAAGCTTATCGAAAGCGAGATTGCAAAATATACCAAGCAATTTTCGCGTGTTGAGCAGATTAAGAAGTTTACACTTCTTGAAGCAGAATGGACTCAGGCAACAGGTGAGTTAACTCCAACACAGAAAGTAAAACGAAGAGTTATTGAGCAGAAGTATGCAAAAGAAATTGATGCAATGTATCCACCTGACATCGATTAAAACAGTTGTCCATAAGAATATGATACAAGGGCAGATATTCACATCTGCCCTTTTTTTATGCTAAAAAATATTAAAATACTTGCAGTTATTGGGTAATCTTAATTATGTATATAATATATAAGAAAGGCTTTCATATATGGCTGGTGTTGGTCTTAGTGTATATGCCAGATGAACAAATTTTGTTTAAAGGGGGTGTATATGGTTAAAAATATTTTAAAAATTATAGGTATTCTAATTCTTGTCTTTTTGATAATTCTGGTAGTGAAAGCTCTTACAATTTCGTCAAAGCAGGTGGATGTAAAGGAGGCTATCCCATATAAAATAGATAGTATGATTGCTGCACAACATCTTTCTGAAGCAATACAGATCCAAACAATATCAAATCAGGACAAATCCAAAACAGATTTTAAAACATTTGAGCAATTCCATAAATTTTTGGCAAAAACCTATCCTGGGGTGCATAAAAAATTAAAAAAAGAAGTGGTAGCAGGGTATTCGCTGCTTTATACATGGAAAGGCTCTGACCCTTCGCTCAAGCCAATGCTTCTTATGGCTCATCAGGATGTAGTGCCAGTTGAAGAGTTGACGAAAGATCAATGGAAATATCCTGGCTTTTCAGGTACAGTGGCTGATGGTTACGTCTGGGGCAGAGGGGCACTGGACATTAAGAATCAATTAATTGCCATTATGGAAGCGGTTGAATTTTTAGTTGCCCGAGGCTTTGCACCAAAGCGGACAATTTATCTGGCGTTTGGCCATGATGAGGAGGTAGGTGGGGAAGGCGCTAAAGCTATCGCAAAGCTACTTAACAACAGAAATGTGACACTTGAATATGTCATTGATGAAGGTGGTGCTATCATGGAAGGCATGTTGCCGGGTATTGAAAGCCCTATTGCACTGGTTGGTATTGCTGAAAAAGGCTATTTAACTGTAAAGCTTACTGTGAAAGGCGAAGGGGGGCATTCATCAATGCCACCACATCATACAGCATTAGGTGTTTTAGCAAAAGCACTGGTAAACGTTGAAAATAATCCATTTCCTAAGAATTTTGACAGCCCTGCACGCCAGATGTTTGAATATGTTGCTCCTCATATGAAGTTCCCGTTGCGCATACTATTTGCAAATATGTGGTGCTTTAAACCATTACTAAAATGGCAGTTTGAAAAATCAGAGTCAACAAATGCTATGATACGTACTACTGCAGCGGTGACCATGGCAGGTGCAAGTGAAAAAGAAAATGTACTGCCAACGCAGGCTTGGGCCATGATAAATTGCAGAATATTGCCAGGTGAAACAATGGATACAACTATTGGGTATCTAAAAAAAGTAATTGATAACGATGCAGTTGTGATAGAAGCTATGCCGTGGTCAAACAATCCTTCACCAGTATCAGACATTCATCAGGGTTCGTTTACGTCTATAGCTACTATAGCCCGGCAAATAAATCCTGATGTTATTGTTGCGCCTTATCTTGTGTTGGGTGCCACTGATTCCCGCCACTTTAATGCACTGACAAATCAGATTTATCGATTTAGCCCTGTTAAAATGAATGCTGAAGACTTAAAGAGAATTCATGGAATCAATGAACGTATAAGCATATCAGATTTAGGGAAAAGTGTAAAATTTGTAATTTCATTAATTGAAAAAACGCACATGTAATATGTGTGGCAGGTTTGCACAGATTGAACCTGTAGATGTTATTGCAGAACGCTTACAGGTTGAAAAAGTACAAGTGAAAAATACTGCACCACGCTACAATATTTGCCCCGGGGAAGATATTGTAGCGTTGGTGCAAGATCCTACGTATGCATTAGTTGAACACAGGTGGGGGCTTATACCTCACTGGGTTAAAAATGTATCTGACGCAAGGCCGCTTATCAATGCTCGATCAGAAACAGTTGCACAAAAGCCAAGCTTTAAAAAGGCTTTTATGCAACAAAGATGTATACTTCCTGCTTCCGGTTTTTTTGAGTGGAAAAAAGATGGAAATAAAAAAATCCCGTATTATATAACGATGAATGATGTTTTTGGATTTGCAGGAATTTATGATACTGTGAATATTAATGGTACTATACTCACAACATGTGCAATACTTACAACGCAGGCTAATGAGCAGATGAATGCAATCCACAATCGTATGCCTGTCATCATTACACTTCCTGATTTTATGACATGGATTGACAAAAAGACCACTGAAGATAAGTTATTCAGGTTAATGGCGCCCTTTCAATCTAATCTAATCATATATCCAGTTTCACCAAAGGTAAATAGCCCTACATACAACCAACCTGATTGCATCAAACCTTATTGAATTAGAGAAGATATTACCTGGGTCAATTCATCAAGTGAAAATGGCTTTCGCAATACAGCATCAAAACCATAATTTTTATAATCAGACAATATTGGTTCATTAGTATAGCCAGTAGTTGCGATGCACTTACATTGAGGCATTATTTGTTTTATTTGGTTAATAATATCTATAGCACCTCTACCACCCTTGATGGTTAAGTCAAGAATAGCAATAGTAAAAGGATTGTTGCTTTGTGCAGCTTGTTTGCTTGCCGCTAATGCTTCATCGCCATTGGTTACTGTGAGGATTGAGCACCCCAGCAATGAAAGCATCTCTGAAAGTGATTCGGATATTAGTGTATCATCATCCATTATGAGTACATGCATCCTGGAAGGATTGCAGCTGAAATGCGATAATTCTACAGAGCTATCGCTTGCAGATTCAGCGATAGGCAAATAGATGGTAAAACATGTTCCTTGTTTTGAAGATTCAACAGTGATATGTCCCTCATGCTTTTTTACTATTGAATAGGCAATTGATAAACCCAATCCATGTCCGTCATCACGTGTGGTAAAAAAGGGATCAAATATATATGGCATGATTTCAGCAGGTATGCCATGGCCCGTATCTTGGATAGAAATCTGTACGTATTTCCCCTTTATGGGAAGCTGATGGTCATCGATAGTAACATTTTTTGCTGTAATAGTAATTGACCCCTGTTGTCGCATTGCCTGCCTAGCGTTAAGGATAATATTATGTATTACCTGTGAAATCTGTGTGGGATCAACGAGTGCATTATAAAGATCATCTGCGATGTCAAAGGTACACTGAATTGATGAGCCACTTAATACAAATTCGGCGGTGTCCTTTATTATATTTATAAGGGATGTGGACGTTTTGACCGGGGCGCCACCTTTGGAAAAAGCTAAAAGTTGAGTTGTTAGATCACGTGCTTTTAGAATAGCTTTTTGGGCTCGTGCAGTTGCTTTCATTATCCTTTCATTGTCAGGTGATAGCTGTTCAATAATTGAGATATTTCCTAAAATAGCGCTGAGCATGTTGTTAAAGTCATGAGCTATTCCCCCTGCAAATATGCTCAATGATTCATATTTTGCACTCTTGATGAGTTCTTCTTCATAACGAACTATATCTGTTATATCACGTATATCAACAATACAGCCATCAATTTTATTGGCAATAAATAACGGTGTGCATACTATGTGGGTGTGATAATTATCCCCGTTATTTCGTATAATAGTATTTCGGAAAAGTGCAACTGGTTTGCCGTGAGATAAAACCTGTGTCACAGGATCGTCATATACAGTATTTGTTATTGCATTAACTATTGTACAATGTTCTCTGAACGGTTTACCTATTACGTCATTTTGAAGTCCAAAGAGTTTGAGAGCAGCGTCATTAATGCTTGTAATAATTCCTTTCTCATCAGTTACTACTATTCCATCAGATATAGACACAAGTATGGCCTGCAGGCGTGCTGTTTCCTTTTGGAGATTTATATTGCTTACCATTAATTCCTGTTGTGTGTGTTCAAGCTCCTCATTGATGGCAGTAAGTTCTTCATTCATTGCTTCTAATTCTTCGTTGGTTGCAGATAATTCTTCATACTGGCGTTGTATCTTGTCCTCTGCTTTTTTTGCAGTTACTATCCCCAGTTTATGAATTGAAAATATCAGGTATGAAATAACTGCAACAAATGTCAATGCAATGCTTGAGTCCATAAAATATTCAACTGCTTCCCAACGTTCTAATCCTAAATGGAAACGTGAATACAACGTAAAGATGATGAGTAAAACCATATTTGCAAAATAGTAAAACCATATTCCCCTGCGGCGCTCAATGAAAAGCAGTGGTGTGTATACCAAACTTGCTGCAATCAGCACTATGCTATCTAAACGCTGTAATACCTGACCCTTTTCAAAGAACATAACAATCCACAATGCTATTTGCACACTTGCAAATGATACATTTGCTGCAATTTGAAATTTACCTTTTCGTAACAGTGTTAATGAAATCAGTGCCGTTAAAACTCCACCTGCAAAAGGCAACAGGATAGCAGGGTCAGTAGTGCCATGGGCAATAAAATAAATCCCCATAATGATTGCAAGAAATATTAACGAAAAATTAAATACCAATGCAGCCCATGCTTTAAGCTGCAGCACAATGTCTTTATCTTTGTATGATTGCAAAAAATAGCTGTCAGGCAAATTCATGTCGCTCCCTCAATCCATATAACGGCAATTTGTGGGTAAAACATAATAATTTTGCACAATATATAGTTTACTGTTTCATATAACAGGAAAAAATAAAGGCATTTTTCAGCTACCATTTTTTTAAAGAAATACAAAACTTTAGTTGACTAAATAAATGTATAGTATATTTTTGGAATCAGAGTATACTGTATGGAGGTTGAATTTTGAGGTACGTATGTGTATACAGCTAATCCATTGTACATTGCTGCCACTGAAGGCGCCCTTGTATCTTATGGCAATCAAGGCTGGTTTTCCATCGCCGGCGGATGACTACGTTGAAAAAACGCTGGATTTGAACGAGCACCTTATTCGCCATCCGGCGGCCACATTCTTTGTGCGCGTTTCGGGTGATTCAATGGCACCGCTGATTAATCACGGCGATATTCTGGTGGTGGACAGGGCTCTGACCCCATCAAGTGGTAGCATAGTCATTGCAGCAGTAAACGGCGAGCTTACCGTAAAGCGCCTGCTGTTACAAAACGGCATTCCTATGTTGGTACCCGACAATGACAGCTATGAGCCTGTTGCTCTGACCCCAGAGGCGGATTGCACGCTGTGGGGAGTGGTCATTCACATTATCCGAACGGTGGTATGAGCATGTGGTATGCGCTGGTTGACTGCAATAACTTCTACGCCTCATGCGAAAAGGTGTGTAATCCTGCGCTTGCACACCGCCCGGTAGTAGTGCTGTCAAATAACGATGGCAATGTCATTGCGCGCTGTCCACAGGCAAAAGCGCTTGGTATTGAAATGGGCGCGCCGTTTCACAAGTGCAAAGGCCTCATTGCGCGTCACAATGTGGCAGTGTTTTCGTAAAACTATGGGCTGTATGGTGACATGTCTCGCCGTGTTATGGATACATTGTCAACATGTGCGCCGTATGTGGAGGTGTACTCTATTGATGAAGCCTTTATACTCTGTGATGTCCCTTTTGCAGAGGCAGAGGACTACGCGCGTTCTGTTAAGCAAAAGGTGCTGCAGTGGACTGGTATTCCGGTTTCGGTGGGGATGGGTGCCACCAAGACGCTAGCAAAGCTTGCAAACCACATTGCAAAAAAGCGCACACAAAATGGCGTGTTTGTGTTGGGGGGCGATAGTTACTGTGAATCGTTGCTGGCAAGTATTGATGTTGAAGAGGTATGGGGCATAGGGCGGTGTCTTGCACAGATGTTGCGCGCACATGGCATATTCACTGTATGGCAACTGATACACGCCGATGACAGCTTCATAAAAAAGAAGATGACAGTGGTGGGGCTTAGAACCGTCTATGAGCTGCGTGGCATCCCCTGCATTGGATGGGAAGATGTACCTCCGCCAAAGATGGCAATCGTAAGCTCGCGTTCGTTTGGCAGACCTGTAGACAATGCAGATGAACTTTTGCAGGCGGCAGCACACTACAGCGCCATTGCTACAGATAAGCTGCGACGCCAGCAGAGCGCTGCAGGTGCGGTTACTGTGTTTGTGTCAACCAACCCGTTTAAGGATGAGCCACAATACAGCAGCAGTGCCACAGTTGTTCTTGATATGCACACGGCGTATACACCGGACATCATTACAGCAGCGCACACTGCGTTGCGTACAATTTACCGGCAGGGGTATCGTTATAAAAAAGTGGGCATTATGCTTACGGATATAGTTCCTTCACAGGAGCTATCGCCCACGCTTTTTTTGCACATGCCAGGCTACCAAAAGCGCTCCCAACTTATGCAGGCAGTTGACAGCGTTAACCGTGAACATGGCCGCGGTACAGTGTATTTTGCCTCAGAGGGTGTGGTGCGGCCGTGGTCAATGAAACGGCGATATCTTTCGCCGCGCTATACTACGCACTGGGATGAGATACCTGTTGTTACGTGATGTCGTGATACACCTGGTTTTTGCCATTTTTCTTTGCGGTGTACATTAATGTATCAGCTCGTGAAATGGCAGTGGTAATGTGTTCATTCTCATGGAGCAAGGTGGCACCACACGAAGCAGTCACAGTTACAGTAGTGCCATTGTATTCAAGAAATGCATTTGCAATCAGCGTACAAAGCTTGGTGGCGATAGTTACTGCTGATTGATGGCTTTCAATAAATAACACAACAATAAATTCCTCACCACCCCAGCGTGCAACAATATCGTATGTCCTTACGTTATGTAATAATGTGTGTGCAACAGTTTTGAGAACTGCATCGCCACAGTCATGACCATAAATGTCGTTAAGTTTTTTGAAATTATCAACGTCAAAAAAAAGTATAGCAGTAGATGGTTTTGATACCTTCATTTCTAAATAACGTGGATAATAGATACTTTCAAAGCCTCTTCGGTTAAACACACCTGTTAAGGGATCTATCAACGCTAATTTGACAAGATCCTGTTTTATCTTCTGTTGAAGAAACAACATAGGATAAAAGATCTCAATGGCTCCTATTTGTGCTCCATTTGCATACCAGGGTATTCCCTTAACATGTACAAGTAGCCGGTAGCCTTCTTTATGATGAAGGTAAACATCGGTTTCAACAGTTTGCGCATTATTAATAGATAATAGCATTGGACATGAATAATGGCACAGTTGCTTGCCTTCCATGTCTATATGGCGAAGTATGTTTTCACTGCATGATTTGCCAATAACTTCGTCTGCAGTAAAGCCTGTGATAGATTCGGCGGCTTTATTCCAGAATAAAATTTTTCTGTTTTTATCAAGTATATAAATTCCATCATTTAGCGAATCTAGCAGTGATTGGGTGTATTCATCAATATTCATAGCTTTACTATCTCTTTTAAAATTTGAATTATTTACAAAATTAGTACATTATTCTGATAATATATTATTGTATCATAGTCAAAACTATAGATCAAGTTTTTCAAACCAGTGAAAATGACTTTACAATTATGCATTCATTTTTTATTGACATTATATATTGTCTATACATATCGTAAATGTGAAGGTAGGGTAAACATCTATTATTCATTGTGAGCGCATCCCTCTCAATATACTTGAATATTTTGAAGCAGTAACAGAAGTATATATAATGATAATAATGTGGTCTTTGCAAATCTTTTTGGTGAGTTAACAAAGCGCATCACATAATTTCATATAGAAAGTTACGAACGCCTCAAATGTATTCAGATACATTCAAAGTAGTGCACTAAAATATCATTAGATCATATTAATTATTTGATATAATGAGCACAATGGCTAAATTAAGGAACATAATTGTTTTATTCATCACTATGAACATGTAGATTCAGAAATGGTTATCACAATGATAAAGAAATACCTTAATATCTTTTTGCATCATAAAGAAGCACTTGGTAACTATATCAAAACAAAGTATATAATTAATACATAAGGAATACTATTATGATTGATGCATCGGCACTGTTTATATTTACTACTATTGGTTCAGTTTTTGTATGGATTGTGCTATTATTTAAGGTAGTGATGAGCCCTTTTAGCGAAAAAACAAAGTTAAAGCTTGTAGGAGTTTTATTAATCATTGCCCTCTGTTATATCCTCATCCCGTCGTGGGTTGTTAAAGCATTTGCGCTCCAGGGTTATGGAGTTCCTGCTGCAATAGTAAGTTCGCTATTTTTAGGGCAGGTTATTCTGTATTTTCTTATAAACGCTGCAATTAAGCGGTTTGGAAAATTAAAACAGTAAATCTATTAAAGCGATAAATATGCAATGAAAATAACCGTAAAATTAACCACTGGTTAATAATAGTAATGAACCAGTCAAATTAACCACAGACGAGTAGTCATACCAAATGCAATAATAAAGCAAGAAAAGTTTTTTGTGTGCTGAATAAACGACATATGATGTTCGTGTGGTGTTATTTGTAATGGGTGTACGTTACACACTTTTGATTTGATTTTTCACATATCCTAAAGCAATATTCCAGCGCCTTTCATGTGCTACTTCGCAGTGCTACTGTAAATCTATGGGTATTACAATGCCTGTATATTGCTCCAAGAATCGGTTCTACCATCTTCTTGCAGACTGCTGTAAACATTGTGTTCTCATACCATTGCCCCGGCATGGAGCGTTCAATGACCAATACGTGATACATATACTCAAGTGCTACCTTTGGCACTAGTGTTGTGCCACCTCAAGTGCTTACAAAAATTTTCCTGTGTACATGCGCAAAACATCCCACCACCTGCTATTATGTGCAGCAATGGTTGCATCACAGGCTCCATAGCCATCTGTTTACACATACACACTGTAGCCTACCAACAACTTCAGTGATACTTCTTTGCTTGTGGAGACCAATGCAACGGTATTCCATCACTGTACTTGGATATTATAACATATGCTATCGAGTACTCAGTTACTTGACTACCCAGCAACAGTAGCTTAGGCTATCGCGCAACAATTATTTCCTTGCACCTTTTTTCAAGAAAAGTTTGGTACCTGCACAGCTTTTATTCTAGCGCTGCATCACTGTTTGTGTACAGGGGCTAGTATTGTATCAAGCTCTTTATAATTCCTTGCCCTATGCATAGTAGCAGCTTTATGCAACAGGAGCACTCTTTTCTTTATCACGTATATGGTTATACTACTTTCTCTATGGGTAAACTGCTGAAAAATTTTTCTTGATTGAAGAAAAAAATGTAAATACTAAACAAAGTAATCAAAACTGCCATTGAATTTTCAAATTAAAATCTCATGATAGTATCACACAATAGCAATCTATCATGACCTCATACATATTAAATTTGTGTTTAGTGAGCCATTCATTTTTTGCTTTAATTAAAAGCATATCAACTTTCTCAAGTATTTGTGCATTATACACAGCCTCCTCATCGGGAGTACAGCGAAGTATATGCATGATATCATCCATACGTTCACTGTCGTATAAAATTTTTCCTTTTCCATCAAATAGAACAGGATAGTGGCGGTTCTTACATTTAAAAAGCACATAGAGCATTATTGATTCTTTTAGTGTAGACAGCTTTATGCTACGGATTCCCGATGGAAATCGTAATATTTCTTTTTTCAGTAATTCATCACATTGTGCAATATCATCAACAAAACTTGAAGAATGGAGATTGTCAGCTCTCTCAATGAATTGCAGAACCTCATCTAAATTAAGCTCATGGTCGCCAAAAAGTGCTATGGATTTTGCTAAATGGACCATTTCGTAATCCTTACCGCCTTCAGCTACTAGTACCGGTATATCGGCAAATGAACGTATTTCATTATTGCGTGTAAGCAATCTATCCTTCCAGCGTACAGCATGATACACACTATTACTTTTCATTGTAGAAGGTATAAAATTAAATACATACACTTCACGTGGCTGGTGCCAAGGCCGTAGTATACGACCCATTCGCTGAGCAAGTGTTAAGACAGTCCATGGCAAATCAAAGTTTATTAAAATACGTGCATCCTGAAAGTTAAATCCCTCAGACATTGCCCCAGTTGCAACTAATATTTGAACTTCGTCACCGTTTCTTTCCTCGTCTTCATCAATATAGTCAACCTTATTTGCTATTGGTGCAAATCGCTGAATAATTGCTTCAATTTTATTAGGATCGACATCAACAGTAGTTTCTACATTCACTAAAGGCATTATTTTTTTTATTGCCTCATTAACATACCGGGCTGTTTCTCGGAAGTGACAAAAAACCACTATTTTTTCATTGTTAAAGCGCTGTATGAGTTCAACTAATTTATTAATCTTGTCATCTTTTTCGTAAAGCATTGATTGTAGTTGCTGTCGCATTCTAATTGCAAAAGAGCTTAATTCCTTTTGATTGTGGAATCGTATCTTTTCAAATCCACCTTCGTATGAAAGCTTATTCAAAAGCTCATCAAGCTGCTTTAATGATGAACATGCTTGGTGTACAATTTGAGCTTCCCAGAGAGGATCTCGTATGCCTTCATTATCATCAAACAGATTATTGTTGTCATTGGTACTTCTTCTGTATAAAAGATTTCCTTCAAGCAACTGTTGCAGGATGCTATCGCCCTGATTCATATACTCAATAGTTTGAAAATGCAGTGTATGCGGAAAGTAACGCTTTTCATTATTTAAGAAAAGTACATAACGGTTTCCTTCATCATCAACCGAGCTATAATGTTTTACCACTGTGGGTGCAGTGAGTACCACAACAGGTGGAAGCTCTGGTAACTCTGATGGAGTTGTAATACTCCATTGAATATTGTTGATTCCATAAAGTCCTTGTTCTTTTTTGGGCGGAAGGAGCTTAAGTTGTGTATTGATATCATCAACACTAGTGCTATAAGGAGTTGCAGTCATCAAAAGTATCTTTGCGTTTCGTTTGTAAACTGCATCCAAAATCCGTTGATGCGAAAGTCGTATATTTTCTGTTGAACCTATGTTGCGCATGTGATGGCTTTCATCTAAAATAATAAGCGTATTTTCATCTATATGCGATAGCTCCTGTAAGAGGTGAGCCACATCAATTGATTTTCTGAAGTCATCAAGCGACAAAATGTAGTACGAAAATTCCTCACTTGAGACGCGGGCTGCACGTAAAATCCTTCGCCACATTCTTTTTAAACCAGCAGGACACAAAACAATTACTGAATTAATACTTTTATTCATGGCTAGATATGCTGCTATATGTGCAGCCATTACTGTTTTTCCTAAACCCGTTGAAGCAACTAAATACGAACCATTATGCTCTTCAATTGTTCTAAGTAAACGTGATACAATTGGTTTTTGATAGCCTGTAAGTGGGGGTAATTTACCGGATAATTCTTCATTAGGAATTTCATACAAAAGAAGTAGTGACCGAATATAAATAACATAAGGAGAATAAAGTTTTAAAATATCCTGTAACTTTTCTAATAATTCCTGTGCAATAGGTTGTCCTTGATTAAAATATTCATCAAATTTGTTAACAAAATAGATGACATCTTCAATATCTTCAACAACAACACCAGCTTCGCGGCTCATTATAAGTCCACTGTAAGTAAAATTTGCGGACGTAACTACTACACGATGTATGTCAGCAATATAGAGTTTGGCATGCTGGTAAAGAAACCGTGGTGACAGCGTTGTATATACTACTTCTGGCTGAATATTTAAGTTTATCGTAAAATAGCCCGCCTTTAACGCTTCACATAGTTCTTCTATGAATTGTGTTTTATCTTCAATATCTGAAGCCGCAAGGTCTTCTATAAATTGATCCACAATTGATTCAATTTTTAATTCCACACCTTCATTGCGCCCAACCAGCAAACGGACATCCTTTCCTTTGAGAAGGGTACGGAGTAAATTATAGCCTGATGGTTCAAAATATGCAGTGGCAATTCTTACAACTTTTGCATCCTTCAATGCATTGTGTATGCATTGCAATGCCATGCCAGATCCAAAAAAACGATTTAACATTTTATTTTCCATATCTTTTCTACAAAAACTATTTTCTTAATATGTAATGTAATATCTTCTTTTCCAAGAGTAACGATGGTTGCCCAGTCCCTCTTATTTAACCCTTACCTTTCTTGGCGACAGCTTTTGGTATTATTCTTTGATAGCGTGCAATAGTAAAGCTTCACAACTGTTACCGCAGTGCACGCATGCTGTTGTATATGTGATTGAATACTACGAGATCTATTATTTCAAAAACAAAAATTTTTATTTTTCTACTACATGCCACATCAATTGCCTTTAAATCTTTTTTCTATAACGATTTTTTAAAGTAAAACTTTATACAAACATCATTTTCATGCATTATAAATGCAATGAAAATGTAAGCATAAAGTGTAATATGAAAAAATGTAGTCGTGTAATAAAAATTTATCTGAATCTTGCACAATAAATTTAAAAATTAGAACACAAAACTGTAAAAACAGCAAAAAAAAGCTTTACTTTTATAAAGAAATAATATATCATATATCGATATCGATATAATTCTCTAGTATAATTATTCATTAATTTGGAATGTGTGTTTTTTAATGTTATTGGGTAATCGAATACTTGCATTATTCTAGATGAAATATTTTTATTGTTATATAGGTCAGCAATTTTTACAACAACAGAAAATTATTTATTTGTAAAACTTACAGTGTAAAAGCTGTAAAAGTAATAATTAAGTATCAAAGGAGGGTTAAGCATGAAAAAAATATTAATAGTAATTGCTCTTATTATCGCTGCACTTATAGCAGTTGATGCATATCTATCGCATATTACATATAATTATAATCCCAAAAAGCTTCCTGCTACATTTGATGAATACTACCAAACAAAACTTAAAGAAAGCAAAGAAAAAGGGGTTCGCCCTAACAATGAAGAAAAACTTTTGAAGTTTGCTCCAAAAACAAAAATAGCAATGCTCTACATTCACGGATATGGAGCCTCACGTGGTGAAGGCCAATTTGTCATAGATACTATCGCTAAAAAATTGCAGTACAATACTTACTACTTGCGTTTACCGGGCCATGGCACCAATATGGATGATCATAAAAAAACAGAATATTATCAGATCTTGGACACTGCCATTGAAGCAGCCCAGATGGCAAAGCTTTTGGGTGAAAAGCTTGTAATTATTGGTACAAGCATGGGTGGTACCATTGCAACGTATATTGCAGCACAGCATCCAGATATACCAGATGCCATTATATTAGTATCACCTTTTTACCGGTTTGCAAATCCAGTTGGCAATGCATTATTTTTTAGGCCATTTTTTAAAACTGTGTTGCTCTTTACTACATACCGTGAGCGCAAAGATCCTTATGATGATCCAAACGATAACTGGACCATGTATTGGTACGCAAAAAATTACTGGGCTTCACTTCACTCATTGCTGGACTTGGCAGATTTAATTGCACATGATGATACTTACAAAAAAGTATCATGTCCAGTATTGTTGCTCTATTATTATAAAGACAAAGAACATAAAGATGGCTCAGCTCAGGTGGAAGCCATGCTGAAAGCGTATGATACATTTAATAATGGGCACCCCAATCCTTTGAGCAGAAAAGTAGCAATAGAAAATGGCGATCATGTATTATTGTCAAAGTATGTGAAATCTGATTGGGATAAAGCAGAAAAAGCTATCACAGTGTTCTTACATGACCTTGCAAAGAATTAATTGCTTTTACCATATACCATGAATTATTCTTTAAATTTACCTTATACCCCTTTCCTTAAAAAAGGAAAGGGGAAGCAAATCTCCACTAACAGTAGCAAAACATGAAGCCATGTTATATCCAAACTTATTGATAAAACATTTATTACAAAAACGTTACATGTATATTTCTTCCATGTTAAATATCCCCATTACGTCTTTAGTGAAACTACCCAGTTGTTGACAGCATACCTTTTTGTTACAAATATAAAAAAAACGCACAAAAATGTGCGTTGTAAAATAATAATTATTTTAAAAGGAGTTCATTATGAGTAGACGTGCCCAAATATTTATCCTCTTTATGGTTTGTATCACAAGCCTTGTTATTGTTACAGGTAATAGCTACTCGGAACAAAAAAAAGTGTATTTCCCGGTAGCATTTACCTATAACAGTATCTATTGGTGGCGTGGCATAGAATTAAATGGTAAAGGTGCTGGAGTGCTATGGCCAAAAGTGGGATTGGAAATCAGTGGAGTCACTGCGTATGTGACAGCTGGTATTAATCAGGACTATATCATGGCAAATGAAAAAGGTGACACAAAGCTTGCAAAAACGTATCATGAATTTGACTATGGTATTGAATATGCCTATACCAAGGACGCATTGAGCAGTACTGTTGGGATAAAATACACACATTACCCATTTTACGACAGTGCAGGTGCAACGGTAGACCCCTCTTTTATTGAGGCCTATTTGATTGCAAGCTACTCTCTGTATTTTGTGCCAACCCTTGAAGTGTACTATGATTACTTTGTTGAAGAAACTGCTGATGAAACACCAGTTAATGAGGACGTATATGTAAAAGGGACACTCTTCAAAGAGCTGGTGAATGCAAACAATTTTATATTTAAAACCGGTGTATGGATTGCCTATTATAATAATGCCTACCTTGACAGGAAAGGATTCAGTGACACCGGGATAACATTTTCATCAACATACGATCATCAAGGGGTTACATTCTTTTCGGCAGTAAATTATGCACGCACACTTGATAAAGACTTCCATATCCAATACGATGTTGATGCCAATGGTAAAAGCAGCAAATTAAAAAATCATTTATGGGCTGATTTTGGAGTATCTTTAAAATTATAGATATATAGAGAATTACTAACTTAACTAAGATTTCAAACCAACTGCATATTCAATATGCCAGTTGGTTTTTGCATTATAAATAATAATAAAAAAATATCTTGACGGTGTATCAAATTTGAATAGTGTGCCTTTAAGTTTTTCTATTAAGGATTGTTTATGGATAACTATCTCAAAGTATCAGCATTAAAACGATTAGCTTTTAACATAAAGACCCGACTGTACTGGGAGCTTTCATATAAAAAGAAGTTTGCATCTGTAGCTGGCAATCCTATAGTTTGGGGTTTATGGAATATTGACATATACGGCCCCAACATACATCTTGGCAAAAATGTGGTTTTTTTAGCAGCAAACGGAAGCAAAACATCTCTCACTACAGTACGGCTAGCAGGGCATGAAGGCAGAATTGATATTGGCAATAATGTGCTGGTTATGAATGGAGTACGCATCAGCAGCGCATCCCACATCATCATTGGCGATGACTGTATGCTGGCTAACTTCTGTTACCTGACCGATGCTGACTGGCATGATATCCATGACCGCACCAACCCTATTGGGAAGACTGCGCCAATCATATTGGAACGGGGAGTATGGATAGGCGATTCTGCTATTATTTGCAAAGGTGTACATATTGGGGAAAATTCAGTTGTGGGCGCTGGTGCTGTGGTAACAAAAGATGTACCCGCCAATGTTGTTGTTGCTGGCAATCCTGCACGGATTGTGAAGGAAATTGATCCCGATAAGGTTATCACTCACAGCAGCCTGTATGCAAAAGTTGGAGCACCCCGTCTATGAGGATATGCCTTCTGTGTTACAGGGCAAACCCTTTTTGTGGTGGTCAGGGTATTTACCTGAAATATGTTGCAGAGGCCCTATCCCGTCAGGGACATGAGGTGCATGCCATAGTTGGCCCTCCCTATCCACACAGAATGCAAAATGTTACCATTCATTACATTGAAAATAATCAATATTATATCAAAAAAGGCTTTGAATTCATCAATCATGATAATCCATTTGATATTTTTCATCCCATTAATACATACGAATATTTGCATTCACGGCTTGGTGCATTTCCTGAAATAAGTGGTTTTAGCTACCGTGCTTTTTTTGCGCTGCGAAAGCTCCACGAAAAGCTAAAGTTTGATATTATCCATGACAATCAGTGTATTGGCTATGGGCTTCTTTTTATGAAAGCATTAGGTATCCCGGTGATAGCAACCATTCATCACCCACTGACTATTGACCTTGAAAATGTGCTTGAACGAGCTTCATCGTTTAAAAATAGATTTAAAGGAGTGATGTTTTATCCAATACTTATGCAGAAAATTGTATCAAAGCGCCTTGACCATATCATAACCGTTTCAGAAGATTCCAAAAACAGAATTACAAAAGATTTTGGTGTTCCTTCTTACAAACAGTCAGTAGTATACAATGGGCTTGATACCTCAATTTTTAGAAAGTTACCACACATAAAGAAAAAACCAGAAAAGCTACTATTTGTTGGTAACGTTGAAGATGGCAAAAAGGGGTTTGTGTACCTTTTAAAGGCGCTGACCCTCATAAAAAGCAAAGCAACATTAACTGTTATTGATGGCGGTGCTCCTCACCGGCGCATCACCCAGAAGCTTGTTGATACTTTAGGTGTACGCAACAAAATTGAATTTGTTGGTGCAGCATCAACTGATGAACTAGTACATCATTATAATGAAGCAAGCGTATGCATTGTTCCTTCAGTGTACGAGGGGTTTGGATTCCCTGCTGCTGAAGCTATGGCATGCGGTACTCCTGTTGTTGCCAGTGATGGTGGTGCACTCCGTGAAGTAGTTGGTGATGCAGGAATTGTTGTACCTGTGCGGGATGAAGTAGCATTGGCTGATGCTATCGATAATCTACTACATAGCAAAAAGCTCTTACAGGAGCTATCGCACAAAGGGATAGAGCGAGTGAAAACACTCTTTAACTGGGACAATGCTGCTGTACAAATTTCAGAAATATATAACAAGGTTATTGCTTACTACTACCGATAATTTATTATTTTTGTACTTTTAGGCAATTTTAATTCGGCCACCGTGTCTGGAACGGCAGCATCAACTGTATACTGCTGCATGGTTACTTCAAACATTGTTTTGCCATTAACATCTACCAACCGTATTGCATTACAGGTAAAGATATTGTTCTCTATTTTTGGTTTTATAAAATAAATCTCATATCGAGCGTTGCTGCGCTTTTGTATAAACAAAATTTTAGCAGGAACATTATCTTTTAATGATATTGTCTGATGCATTACATCATTTTCCAAAAGTATAAACTGCTCATTGTGAGACTCAACTGCCTTAGCTGCATAGTAATCTTTTAATAACGGAATTTTACCAATTAGAAGATTATCAATAAGCTCAACATCTATATCAAACGGCAAAAAAGAGTATACAGGAAATTTAGTATAGTCAAACACCAGCAGGCTGTTTTCAATAGGCTGATAAATATAGAGTGTATCGTTGTCTCGTACCACTACGCTGAGCTGGCTTCCAAACACCGAATCAACTATTGACATACGCGCTTTTTTTGCGTCCACGTTGTACAATAATTTTGCAGATGACTTGAAACTGTTTTTTGATATGCTTTCAATCCTGAATGATGCAGATACAGTATGTGGCAACGTTGCATTTAATTGTATTATTTTTTCTAACAGAGGTGTAGCATTGGCTTCTTTTTTTTCAGCTTCTATCACCTGTGAAGAAGCACAAAAGCAGCAAAAAAACAGCAATGCTATTACTGCAATAGGTAAAATGTTTTTCCTTATACTTATCATGGCTCTATTACTTCCTTTTTTGGCTATTAATCTTTTTTTGCACTTCAGGTTTAGGGTCAAGCGCATACGATTTATTCCAATACTCAATTGCTTTATCCTGCAACTGCAGGGCGTTGTAGGCATCGCCTATATGCTCGTACACAACGGCATCAGGGTACCCTTCAAGCTCTAATTCCTGAGCCGCCTCAAGCAATAATGGCAATGCATCATGATATTTCCCCATTTTATAATATACCCACCCTAATGAATCAAGATATGCTCCATTTGTTGGTTCGCTCTCAAGAGCGGAATTTATCAGCATCAATGATTCATCCAATTTAATGTTATTATCTGCATAGAGATAACCTAAATAATTACATATCCGGGCACTTTTTTGCTCACTATTGCAGGCTTCCTGTAATATGGCGATAGTATCCTGCAGCCTTTTCTGTTTATCAATAACTGATGCTAAGTAAAAATAATACATTTCATCCTTTTTTATATTGACTGCTCTTCGCAACATATCCTCAGCACCCCTATAATCATTTTTTTTAAGATACACAAGACCTTTGAAAAAATATGCATCTGGATTATGTGTATCAATTGCCTGTACTGCATTCATGTATTCAAATGCTTTAGAATAATCTTTCAGGAGGGCATACAAATACCCAATGCGAAGTAAAATGTCTTTTTCATTTTTTGCTGTTTTTGCCTTGCCATAAAAATAGATAGCTATGTTATACTGATTTAAATCTTCATATATTTGCCCTAAATATAAATTTGCCTCCTGTATATTTGGGTCCATTTCCAAAGCTCTGGAGAACATGGATATTGCTGCGTTGTAATCTTTTTTTTGATATAACAATACCCCTGCAGTATAAAAATTTGATGCAGCAGTAGCCTTATCCTGCTTTCTTAATGCAACACGTGCCATTGCAATATATGGCATGTCAAGGGAGCTGTTCATTCGTTTTAATTTTTGTGCTAGCTCTAATGCCTCATCATCTTTGTGAAGGAGTTCCTGATACATCATTCGTGCTAGCTGTCCTTCAGAGCTTCTATGATGAATAGCCTTACGCAATACCGGCAATGCCTTCATATCTTCATAGATATAATATATCCTGCCTACATGCAATATGGCTTTTATGTCATTAGGGTAGCGATCAAGATACTGTGACAGAAAGTTAGTTGCCTGAGTTATCTGGCCTTTTTCAAGATTTAAGAGGCCAAGAATATACAGCATAGAATAGTTTTCAGGATTTTCATTATATGCCTTAGAAAAAAAGTGATATGATTTTTTATACTCACCAAAACTGTAATATATATGCCCAAGGTAATAATACGATTGTTCCTTGTAGTATGATTCTATCTGTTCAAACTCACTCTGTTCTACAACCTTAAAAAAATGGTATCGTGCTTTTTTATTTTGTTTATATTGCGAGTAATACACTGTTGCCAGATTAAAGCGCACTCTATACAATTCTGGTCTTTTTTGCAATAGCTTTTCCAGTGCTGCAACACCTTCATCAATCTGATTAAGGTTCATATATACTGAATATTGCAGCAGGTACGGCTTATCCCAGTATTCATTTATAGCTATTGATTTATTTGCATAATCTATCGCCTTTGCATAATCATACTGATAGTAATAGCATTCAGCTATCTGATAATAAATGGCATCTAATTGATTGCTTTCTTTGCTTGCTTCTTCAAGTAAAGCGATAGCTTGCGAGTAATTCTTTTCATTTTTCAGTAATAACGCTTTACTATACAGTTCAAACGAGGTTTCTTTATAATGGGGTTTACTGACAGTGCTGTCTTGACTTTTTTGAGCGGAACTACAGGATATAATCGTAATCAATAAAAACAATAGGGATTTTTTCATGACAATATTTCCTTTACCCAATTATTAAGTAAACGTGACTATAATGAAAGGTATATATAATATATACTTTTTTCAGTAACTGTCAAATATAAAATATCGCACGATGAAAGCAGCATTAATTTTGTAACAAATGCAGGTGTTTTGATACAAAAATACTTTGCAAGTATAAATAATTTTTGTATATTATACACTGCTGGCAGGCAGTAAGCATGAAGCTATGAAAGCAAAAGTATAATAATATTTTCAAGGAGGTAGAAAATGCTTTTTGGGATTGACCCCTTATACTGGATGATGATGGCTCCGGTACTTCTGATTTCTCTGTGGGCATCGTTTAGAGTCAAAAGCGCGTTTAATAAATTTTCTCAAGTACCATCCCGCTCAGGGTACACCGGTGCTGATGTTGCACGAATAATTTTGCAACGCAACGGATTGTCGCACATTCCGGTAGAAGAAACCACTGGATTTTTATCAGACCACTATGATCCAATCAAGAAAGTAGTGAGGCTTTCGCCTGAAGTATATAATAGCAATTCACTTGCTGCAATTGGCGTTGCCGCGCATGAAACAGGCCATGCAATACAACACGCTAAACTGTACAGGCCTTTAGTGCTACGCAATGCAATTGCACCAACTGCATCCATTGGATCAAACCTTTCATGGATAATCATTTTTGCAGGTTTTATCATTGGTTCACTTGGTCTGGTGAAGCTTGGCATACTGCTTTTTAGTTTAGTAGTGGTGTTTCAGCTTATAACCTTGCCGGTTGAATTCAACGCCTCATCCCGTGCAAAAGAAATTCTTCAGGGGTATGGCATTGTCAGTGCAGGTGAACTTGCGGGAGTAAGTAAAGTGCTTTCCGCTGCTGCCATGACTTATGTGGCAGCTGCAGCATCTGCAATTGTGACACTGTTGTATTTTCTAATCCGCGCAGGATTGCTGGGCGGAAGAGATGAATAATAGATTGAGGAAGGAGATGGGGTGAGTAATTCACCCCATTTTCATTAACGGCGCAGGATTGCTGGGTGGAAGGGATGAGTAAAGTTTATAAAAGAGAGGAGTGAGTAAATCACCCCATTTTCATTTACCGCGCAGGATTGCTGGGCGGAAGGGATGAATAATAGATTGAGGAAGGAGATGGGGTGAGTAAATCACCCCATTTTCATTAACGGCGCAGGATTGCTTGATGGAAGAGATGAGTGATATTTTATTAAAAGAATGGGTGTATAAATCATCTTTTTTTATTCTGTGCAGCATTGTTTAGTGTAAGGCTTGTAAAATAAATTTAGAAAGGGGAGGGGTGAGTAAATCGTCTTTTTTTTGTTTTTTACAAAAATTATTTAATAAATAACTGGAACAATAATGGTAATAAAAGAACTGAGTGGGAAAATCATCCTTTTTTTATGTCCACAGCATTGTTTGATGAAAGAAATATAATAATAATTTTAGAAAAATAATGTGATGAGTTAATAACATTTATTCTTTATTTGTATTGCATGGAATTTATTATATGGATTTGACTGCACACATATATAATGCATATCTTCTAGTGTTGTGATTAATTTATAGATCACTGTATTAGCCTCTGTGACAGAGGCTTTGCGTACCACACTTTACACAATTATCCTGTCAAATAATGTTAATACATCTTAAATAATAATTAACAATGACATTTAAATTGTTGACATATTTTTTTGAATCTTATAAATAAAATCAAAACGATATATTACTGGAATACGCAATGAGGGTAACCTGCTTACTTCAATATCTACTGATAACAGTGTTGTGTCTGTGTGCAGCTGGATGTGATTCGGACAATCCTATAATTGACCTTCGATATAACTGGAAAATATACTCTGGCGACAACTTTTCAATAGCAAATCCTGAATTTGATGATATATCATTGCAATCAATTAACCTTCCCGGAAAACTATCGCCTAAAAAAGCAAAACAGTATATATGGCTAAGAAAATCAGTAGTAATACCAGAAGCATTTAAAAATTATGATAGTGCGTTTGTACTGGGCAAAATATGGGATGTTGAACAAACATATTTTAATGGATATAAAATAGGCTCTGCAGGGAGCGAATACCCCAACTTCCACTCAGAATGGAACAGTTTCAGGTATTATATCATCCCATCACATATAATCAAGTATAACCAACCAAACGTCATTGCTATTAGAGTATTCAGCAACCAGAATGCTGAATATAATGGAGTGCCTCTGATTACAACGTTGCCACATGCAAAAGTGATAAATTTTTACCGTTCTCTATTGGCAGAATATATACCACTTGCAACGAGCTTTCTTACTCTTATTTTAGGTATAATTGCTCTGTATTATTATTTTAAAAATAAAGACATGCTTACATTGTATTTTGCAATTGTTTCTGTTTTATGGTGTATAAGTGCAATGCATTTTTATTTGCCGCATTATTGGATTTTTGACTTCAATACACAGGATAAAATATACTACGCCTTGACTGCAGTTATTGCTATCGTTGTATATTTCTTCTTTGAAAATGTGACAGCAAGTTACAACAGAACTCTCAGGATTGTGATTACAGTTGCTGCTTTCTGCATGATTATTTTAAGCCTTTCAGCTACTGAAAATGACCCGGTAACCGGTTGGAGATTCCAGGTTATAGGTACTTTTGGGCTAATTGTACAGATACTGTGGGGGTTACTTATTATAAAAGGAATACGCAAAAATCAGAGGGAAGCAAAAACACTATTGATCCCTTATCTTTTTATGATGTTATGTGTAGCACATGATTCACTTGCTGTTTCAGGTGTACTGTATGCAAATTTTTTCTGGCTTAATTTAGGATATCCGGCACTAATTTTAGGCATAGGCGCCATACTGTCTCAACGTTCCGCAAGACTTGCGGAGGAACTCCTTGAATCAAAACAATACATTGAAAAAAAGAATGCAGACCTGATACAAATCTTACAAAAAATTAACCAGTCAATTGCAGAATTACAGCAGGTTGCAAAGGAGGTTGAGCGTTCAGCTCATGTATTGCAAACAAGCATGCATGACCAGACATCAAGTATAGAGCAGACATCTGCAGCTCTAGAAGAATTTTCATCTACTGTAGATATCATTGCATCTAACTCCCAGCACCAGGATACAATCCTTAATAAAAACAAAGAACTTCTGATGGAATTAATCAAAGGCATCAATCATATTACCGATGCTGCAAAAACGGCAGTAAAGTTAAGCTACAAAAGCCAGGGCCAGACTGCGGTAACGAAGGAGCATCTTTCAGAAGCACTTACAGGTATAGAGAAAATAAAAAATTATTCTGACACCATATTGCAGATAACTGAAACCATTAACGATATAGCTGAAAAAACCAATTTGCTATCACTCAATGCATCAATTGAAGCTGCCCGTGCAGGAGAGTACGGCCGTGGTTTTGCCGTTGTAGCTGATGAAATTGGCAAATTGGCAGACAGATCTCTTGAACAATCAAAGAATATACAGACAATTTTATCTGAGATAGTTAGTGATATAGAAAATCAAACTATTCTTATGGGAACAGTGGTATATTCAAATGAGGATGTTGAGCGTTCTGTATATATGGTTAATCACGCAATAGATACTATCCTTGATTTTTGCATGTCGCAGGAGCAATTGACCAAAAGCATTGAAGAGAATATGGCAGTTGTGTTGCAAGGGTCATCACAGATAACAACTGCCACACAGGAAGAAAAAATTACTCTTGCCCAGATAACATCCACAATAAATCAACTTGTTGAAATAACCAATTCTGTATATGAAAATACTGAAGCACTCACAAAAACATTAACAAAAATTTTAACTCAGATAGATACGTTGCAATCGATATCACAGGGAAACGCTAGTACTACATAAATTATTTTTTATTCTATTGACAAAAGTGCTACACTTTTTACAGTTCACATTTGTAACAATTACTGCTTTACTATGACTGGGGATGGGGTCCCCCGTTAAATGCCTTCCGGCTGATGGCTCCTACTGCATGGCAGTAGGTTTTTTATTTTCACCTGCGCCAAAATTTTACAAACGTATGGAGGACGTTATGCTTACTATGTTTGCGGTAGCCT
>JAOAIH010000049.1:0-5508 GCA_026414805.1 Spirochaetota bacterium
ATTGTACATGATGATATAGCGAAATATTTGGGTAAAAGTGAGAAAAATGCGCGATGGGGTCAGAGCATTATTATGCGCTCTCGTGAAAAAATAGAGATAGGAACTGGAATTCTTTTTTTAATAAAAAATATTGATTTATTTTTATATGTTGACTATCAACTGTTAATATTATAATGTTGCAAAAATGAGCGTCTGCTCATATTATACTGCTTCCATTGATACTGGAGATCATCCATGAATACTATTGAAACTATTTCGATAAAAGGGAAAAAAACAGCAAATACAATAAGGATTGTGGTTGCTGTTATTTTGTTTCTTATAGTTGTATCTGCAGCACCCAATAACCCGGCAATTGTTAATATCAGTTATTTAATAACGATTACAATATTTGCAATTATATCTGTCATTAATCTGAAAGCGGTGGCATCAGTAGTATACTCAAATATTATTAAATACAGCACCGTTATGTTTGAAATTTCTATACCAACAATTTTAAAACTTTCCCATTTAGCAACTGCAAAGCCACATCTCATGATAAATGAAGGTGCTGCCTTTCAAGCTTACTTTTTGTTTATACTATTAACGTTGTTTCAGAATGACCGCTTTTTGACTATTCTTACCGGAATTGTTGCAACAGTACAATATGCTCTGCTGGTTATCATAGGGATTTTTGTTATAAAAATGCCGGTAATTTCAGGAAGTTCAGAGTGGGGGCACATTGTTATTGATGATGAAATTGGCAAGATAGTTATGCTCATTGGCTTTACCGCAATAGCAGTGGCAATATTAAAAAATCTACAGCAGTTTGCATTCACTGCGTTAGATAATGAAAAAAGTGCCCTGACAAAAGCAGAGCAACTGAAAGGGATTGTACATGAGGCTAATACAGTAAATGCATCACTTGTTGAAGTTAGTAAAAATCAAACACAGATCAGCGCAACGCTTTCAGAGGTAGCAAACGATGAAGCAACTATGAGTGAGGAACTTTCGTCAATGTATGAGGAGCAGACATCCGCAATAGAGCTTATTTATAAAAATACAATAAAGCAGACCCAAGAGTCAAAATTAATGAAAGAGAGAATACAGGAATTTGTTGCAATTCAGAAGAATGTTATCAGTGTTGGTGAGCAGATGCTTGAAAACATAATCACAATAACTGAATATTCAAAAAAGACGGAATCGAGTTTAAATGAGTTATCGCGCATCATGGATATTGTTACGCAAAGCGGGGGTGCCATAAATTCATTCCTTGATGTTATCCGCAATATAACAGATCAAATTAATTTACTATCTCTTAATGCCAGCATTGAAGCAGCACGTGCTGGTGAATATGGCAGAGGATTTGCGGTTGTTGCTGATGAAATAGGCAAACTGGCCATGGCAACAGGAGACAATGCAAAAGAGATATCCTCGCAGCTTGCAAGAATTAATCAGGATATTTCCAGCAGTGTTAGTATTATGCAGAATACACAGAAAGCGCTTGGTGATATGCTTGAAATTATTTCTGCAAGTCAGGGGCATATTAATCAGGTGCGAAATGCCATACGCATGCAGCAAAAGGCAATTGAAGATGTGCAGAACCAATCAGAAGTACTTGACACCTTATCGCATGAAATACTTGTGGCAATAAACCAGCAACAGTCATCAATGAATGAAAGTGTAGCCTCAATTCAGCGGTTGTCTGAGGTTGCCCAGATAGTGGCTGAAAAGACTGAGCAGATGAATGAATTAACCATTACTGTAAATAACATTGCCCAACGGTTGGCACAGGTAACCGCAGTAATTAGTTGAAGGTCATAGCTTTTTTGCTTTCACATGCGCTGGTACTGGGTACACATACGGTTTGCCAGATAAAGGATTTGTGTAGACAAGGCACACAGTATTAAATAGTGCTTCAATATTTTGATAGGTAATACATTCGTGCGGTTTTCCATCAAAAAAGATTTCACCGTTTTTTATACCCATTATTCTATTACAGTATTCTGAGGCAATATTGATATCGTGCAAAATTGCTATGATGGTACTGCCGTTTTCATTGAGCTTTCGTAAAATATCCATGATTGTATACGCATGGTGAATATCCAGATGTGATACCGGTTCATCCAGCAACACGCATTGGGTACTTTGTGCCAGTGCACGTGCAATATTGACACGTTGCAGCTCCCCCGATGAAAGTTCTGTCAATTTTTTTTGTCTGATATATCCGATGTTACAGTACTGGATAGCTTCCTCTATAGATTTGATATCATTTTCTTGTAGGCCAGTCAGTGGAGCGTGAGGAAATCTGCCCAGTGCAACAAATGATTCAACTGTATAGGGTAGTACACGTTCAATATCCATAACTGCTGAAACCTGTGCGGCATATCTGGTAAGTGGTATTGCAGTTATAGCATTATTTTTGTATGCGATAGTTCCTGATAAAGGGAGTATAATACGGGCAAGTAGTTTGAGTAGCGTTGATTTGCCTGCACCATTAGGTCCTATTATGCCTAGAAAATCTCCTGTATTAATTGTACAGTGGGAGATATTCAATACGGGGATGTTTTTATATCCAGCTTTTAGATTTGTGCACTCAAACAATTTCATAGGCTATCCTTGCGTGTTAACAGAAGAATTAAAAAGAATATTCCTCCAAAAAAGCCGGTGATAATGCCTGATGGTATTTCGTATGGTGTAACAATACTTCTGCCTATGGTATCTGCAATTACAAGTGTTGTGCCGCCGGCAATAGCAGATACAGGTAAAAGAAATGCATGGTTGGCGTTACGTGTGCGCACTGCGTGTGGTACAATGAGTCCAACAAAGCCAATGATGCCGGTTGCGGCCACGGTGATACTGGTTGCAAGAGATGCAACCCAGAAAAGCATTCCTACTTGAAAGAAAGATATTCCATGTGTAGCTGCAAATTGTGATCCAAATGAAAGTATATCTAAATGTCTGTGAAACATAATCATGATGCATATCAACACCAGTATACTGAGAGAGTAGGGAATGATGTACTCATAGTGTGCCATTGAAAGGTCGCCCCATAGCCACATTAATGCTTTATGTACAGTATCTGGCTTTGAAAATGCAAATAGTAAGAACACTGATGATGAAAGAACAAAACTAAGTGACAGCCCTGATAGAATTACTGCAGTGGGATGAAACTGGAACGATCGTGCAAGAAAAAAAATTATAACAACCGCAGCAAGCCCACCACAGAATGCAAGCACTGATACAAAATGGTTTCCTGTTATAATTGCTATGCTTGCACCCAGCGCTGCACCACCGGATACACCAAGAGTGTACGGTTCGGCAAGAGGGTTTTTTAAAATTGCCTGAAATATACATCCTGACGCCGCAAGTGCTGCACCAACCACAAATGCCATGACGATACGTAACAGGCGGAATATAATAATTTGTGTTGTAACGGGATTGCTGTCCTTGAGTAGTGAAAGCAGTGTTACGTCTGTTGTACCAATGGAAAGAGCTATCGCAAGAACAACGAAACATCCTGCAATGATTGCTGAAAGTGCTATTTTTGATTGTACATTCATGGCGTAAATTTTGCTACATTCATAACATCCACAGTGAATGCTGATGTCAACATTTTAATAGTAACTAGAGTGATACAAATCAGGTTATTGTAGAGTGCCAGCAAGCACCTGGGTGATATGCTTCAGAGCATTGCAATAATGGGAAGGAGTATATAGATATATGTCCTGATAAGGAATATGGATAATCTTTTTTAAGTGTGCGATAGCTCCTGGAAGGGGCTCTCCAAACAGTGCAATGATGAAATCAACCTCTGATGTCAAAAGGTACTCCTGCTGAATGATAGGATACCGTGTTGGAGTGTTGGTGATATAATTGACAATGCCTGCGTCGGCAAAAATATTACTAATATATGACTTGCCCGAAACCGCAATATAAGGATTAGAAGATAATAGTATAATAGCCGTTGCATTTCCCTTGTGCATGAGTCTTTGTCTGATATTGTTGTAGTGCAATAATTTGGTTTGTGCCATCTTTTCTTTATTAATGATGGAAGCAATAGTGCGATAGTTACTGCACAATGCCTCAAAGCTTACGGCAGGTGGAAGTAATTGCACATTAATTTTAGCATGTGATAATTGTTCAATCTTCTGCGTGGCGGCATCCTCAAAAGATGCAAGTACAACATCAGGTTTCAGAGCAATTATTTGTTCCACATTGGGATTGTTGATATTCCCCACAATGGGTATGGGTTTGGAGAGCGGTGGATGATAGCGAGTTACACCCACAAGCAGGTGTTCGCTTTCAAGATCAATAATCATGGCAGTGATTGATGGCGACAGAGAGATAATGCGTGTGTAAAGATGTTTGGGTTTATGTGATGCATAGAGCATACTATAGTGAGCTATCGCCAAAACCACCACGCCCAGTAAAATTAAAATTATTGTGTGAAAGCGTTTGTAATAAACCATGCTTGGAAATATATAGCTGCTGAATTAATTGTCAAGGGGAATGCTAATGTTAATGTTGAATAAAAAATGTATTGGCCCATTCAATTGCTTTTCGGTACGATTGGGCAATTTGCTCTGCAGGCAGTTGCAAGTCATGCGAAAGCCTGTTAACTGCTTCCCAGTTTCCTTTTTCGTATGCGGTAATAAACTGGTATATGCCAGAGTAGGGCCCTTTTTGCTGTAAAATGGCGTGTTTTATGTCATCGGTCAATGGTAATTGCTGCATTATTTCTTCTTTTTCTTTATCAAAGAATGCATCTACAAGAGAAAATAATCCCATAAGGAAGCATTCGGACGCCTGTGCTTTTAATTGTGATGTGGCAGCTAAAAGTTCGGCAAATTTGGCACGAATTAACGATGTGACAATGAGTTCTTGAGGCTTATCCTGTGCAATGCTGTGCAATACCACAAAAGAGAGCCAGTTTTTGAATTCGCGGATACCCAGTAGCGCCAGAGCATGTTTGATTGAGCCTATCTGGCTTGCAAACCCAAATGCTGCTGAGTTTATAAATTTCAGTAGCTTAAAGCTTAAAGAAACATCACGTTTGATAATCTCTTCTAGTTTGCCAAAATCAACATCTTCTTTATGAATCTGTTGCAGTATTTCAAGATAGTTGAGTTTATAGACAGGTATATCTTTTGACTCGATAATCTCAGGTCTTGAAAAGAAGAATCCCTGGAAATATGAATAACCAAGTGAAAGCGCTTCGTGGAAATCCTCATAAGTTTCTATTTTTTCTGCCAAAAGTTTTATATTCAGATGGGCTGTTTCATTGTGTATCTGTATTCTCTCAAATGTGGTTGAATTCAAAAAGTCAACTTTAATGATATCTGCATAAGGAAGTAACTCCCGGTATTCGTCGGAAAAAACAAAATCATCAAGGGCAATTTTATAGCCCTGAGTCTTCAGTTTTCGAGTTATAGAAATTATTTCATCAGTAATGGGAACTGTTTCAAGTATTTCTATTGTCAAGACTTCCTTTGGGAAAAAATATGCCAAATTGGATTTGAGGGTTGTCTC
>JAOAIH010000049.1:5607-24244 GCA_026414805.1 Spirochaetota bacterium
GGTAAAATTTATAAAAGCTCTTTTGCCTCCTGTTAATGAGTCGGATCCAATTACAAGAAAGCTATTAATTAATGTTTTGGAAGTAGATGCGTCATCATCAAATGCAGTGTAAAAATTTTCAAAACCGTTTCGGAATAGTATTTCATAGCCATATAATTCTTTATGCCTGTTAAATATTGGCTGCCGTGCAACGAAAATGGCAAAGTTATGTTGCTTTTGTCTCATGATAACATTTTTATTAGTTATTATATCTCTTCTTTTCAAAAAGAGATGCAAATAAATAAAATAAAAAAAATATGATTTTAAATTTGTAAAAAAACAAGTACTATAATAATAAAGTTATCATACAACTTGTTTATTAGCAAGAAATTTATGCACAAAAAAAATATTTTATTTATTACCACTTTTATCTTTATGGTTGTGGATTATCTTGTACAATTAGATAGTAACTTTAGCATACCCATTGGAAATTATTCGCCCGGCACTTCCATGTACTTCAAAAAAGCAGTGTATACTGTCTGTGGCATATTCCTTAGCAAGTAATACTATTTGTATATTACCAGGTGGGATCATCATTCCTGTAAAACGGCATGATAACTCATTCAGTGAGTTTGCATTTCCGTTTGCTTCTATATTTATTATTTCTCGTGCAGCATATGCAAGTGTGGCCGTACCTTGCAACAGAATATCGGGTAGTCCCACCATTTTTGCAAATGCCTTTGAAGTATGAATAGGAAAATGGATATTTGTGCACCCATCGTATATATAGGGGCGTGTTCGGTCAATATAGAGTGTTTTTATCCAGCATACTTCATCATCTGTTTTTTTTGGCGATAGTAGGGTAGGGAGATTTTCTTTGCCTCTTCCTTTATCTGTGCATTCTACACCGCGCATCAATCCGCCAATGTGTTCAGTAAAAACAAAATCTCCTTTGTTGTCATATGCATTAAAGCATATAGTAATTACAGTGCCTGCCTTGTGAGGTGTTATAGCTACTATATTGCCTTTAATTGTCAGCACATCGCCGGGTACTATCGCCCTGTAAAACCGAAGATGTTCAGTGTAATGGACTTGCGTTTTTATTATTTCAAAAGGGAAAATTTTATTATCAATATAATCCCATATTCGTTCTGAAATTGGCCAAGTACATGCAACAGCAAACATAGGCGGAGCGATAATTTGAAACTCGTCATTAAAATATAAAGGGTTATCATCATCAATTGCTGCAGCGTAATTCATTGTTGCGCGGCTTGATATTGTTGTTGTGTATGCTTTGAGTGGTGTTCCAACAAATGAGGAATCAATCTTCATGGCTTATACCCAGTAGTAAATTTTTACTGCTATTGTTGTATGATAAGGGCTATCGCAACTAAAATAAGAAGTAGTAAAACAATTTTTTTGAACATTTCATGATTGATATTGTTATAAATAATACTCCCGGTGAATACTCCTAGAAATATAGCTGGCAAGAGCGTGATAAAAGAAACTGCAACTTGTTTTGTTATAAGCCCACCAATGGTATGCATAGTAACAAGTGTTAATCCTGAAAAAAGGAAATACGAAGTTAAAGAAATATTCATTTCATCTTTTGACCAGCTTTGTGATGTGATGTAAATGACAACTGGTGGGCCGTCGGTGTTGAATGCGCCTCCTAGGCATCCTGCAATAAAACCTAATATATAACCTGCTTTGTGATTGATAGTAAATTCAGAGCGCAGAGTAACTAGTGAATACAACGCATATCCTATTATGACAATGGCAAGGGTTGTTTTAATAATATTTTCAGGTAAATTAACCAGCAAGTATATCCCTGTTGGTATGCCAGGTATTGCACCAATGATAAGTGGTTTTATCTTTTTGGGATCAAAATGTTGATGAAGCCTGAAAAAGTTTAGTGCGGTAATACAGGTTCCATTCATAGCAACAAGAGGAGTGACAAAATTCATTGGGAATAAAAATGGCAAAAGTGACATGGACACAAGCGCTGAGCCAAAACTGGTTATTGCCTGCACGAGTGCGGAAATAAATATTATGCAAAATGAAGTTAAGTATTGTTCCAGTGTCAAAGGAATATCACCATTAATAATTAAAGCAAAATAATTATTACACAAAACTAGTATATAGCTATTATAGCTTCAATAAAAATAATTTTAAGATTACAAGTACAAAAAATTATATGCATAATATTTCTGGTGGGGGGCCCCCAGTAGAATTTTAGGCAGTGTATCCCTTTTTCGCGGTAAAAATCAAAAGTATATGACCTGTTTTCATAATAACTGGGTAAATTATTAGGATAGTTATCGGTATTTATTTTTTTATAGCGTTCACACTTAAGTGGCATGCCAATATGTAAAAAAAATCGTTCTTGAATATCTGCTGAGCGGACATGTATCATCCGCGAAGGACTTTTGTTATTAAGATACCATATGCCAAGCCCCGCACCTATTCCAAAACACATTGCTTCAGACCAGTTAAGACCGTGAGATTGAGCAAGATTCTACAAACCTGTGCTAGCACAATGTCGCCCGGGTATGTGAAGAGATGGTATCAGTACTTGCATTTTTGTAGCAACCACTAACAAAGGAGATAATGAATAATATATGCTTAATTATTATTGTCAATATAATAATTATTTCTTAAATGCAACATGACAGATGCTGCAAAAAAATTTTAAGTATAATAAATTTTACTCAAGTATTGTATATTATACCGCTACTCATGGGATATACATAATATACAAACCAATCTTAAGAAAATAGTTTGACAAATATTTTTAATTATATTAATAATTGCATCAATTTTGGTGTTTGCTTTTATTTTGTTATTATACACATCAAAATGAATTAGCTCCTTTTTTATGGTGAGTATCACTGACTGAAAAGATTACTATGTCATGTATTAACCTGCCTGTTGTAGCTTGATACAACGTGCAGTGGTTATGCTATCAAGTGTGTATCAGGAAGCAGCCGTAATAATAAAAATAAAAAAAGAGGAATACGTGTATGGATGAAAAAGTACTTAAAGAAATTATAAAACAAGCAATGAAAGAAGAGCTTGTGCCTGTAAAACAGGAAATAGAATCTATGAAAAAAGAAATGGATTCTATAAATAAAGAAATAAGCTTTATAAAACAAGCAATACTGACAAAAGAAGATTCAAAACGGTTTGTAACAAAAGACGACTTGCAATCATTTACTACAAAAGACGATTTAAAGGCATTTGCCACAAAAGACGACTTGAAGGCATTTGCCACAAAAGACGATTTAAAGGCATTTGCCACAAAAGACGACTTGAAGGCATTTGCTACAAAAGACGATTTAAAGGCATTTGCTACAAAAGATGATTTGCAATCATTTGCCACAAAAGAGGATTTATTTAATTTTGAAACAAGGATGACATTAACCCTGGAAAATATTCGTGAAGGTGTGCGTATTTCACTTTTTGAGATTGAGAGAGAATTGCATGAAATAAAAAGCAAGCAACGTTTTTATGATTTTGATTATCTCACACGACAAAACGATGCAATGATTAAAGTACTTAAAGAATTGCATCAGGAAAAAACATTTATTGTGCAACGGTTAAAAGAGCATGATGAAAGGCTTGCTTCTATTGAACAACAATTAAGCAGTTAAAACGGATTACAATGAAAAAGCAAAAAAAGCCAATTATAACAGTTCCTCCCAAAGCTACGTTCTTATTCAAAAAGGGCAGTAGTCAAACCGGCATTTTACTCCTGCATGGATTTACTGGTACACCTGCTGAAATGCGGTATGTAGCTGAAAAGCTCAATGAAGCTGGTGCAACTGTCTATGTGCCGCGCTATCCAGGCCATGGGACAAACCTTTTGGAGATGGCTAACTCAAGTGTTGACGCATGGTTTACTGCTGCACGTGAAGCATTGTTTGAGTTGAAGTCACATTGCCAGGATGTATATATTGCCGGGCTTTCAATGGGTGGTATTTTTGCAATCCTGCTTGCTCGTGAATTTGCTATAGAAAAAATAGCGCTTATGTCGGTACCTTGCACCTTAAAAGAAAAAACTATCTATGGGGCGCCGATTGCAGGCCTTTTTACAAAAATACTATGGGTGCCTAATAAGACAAAAGGTGTATGTGATGAGGCTGCACGAAAGGAGCATATCTGTTATGATGATGGTATTCCTGTTGTTCAATCATGGCAGCTATTCAAGACTATTAAAAAAGCCATGAAAGCATTGCCACAGATTGAATCAGAGGTGCTTATCATACAGTCAAAAAATGACAACGTTATCCCGCAACATTCTGCCCACTATATATATTCACACCTTGGGTCAGCGCACAAGCAGCTTATCTGGCTTCACAAAAGTTTTCACGCCATCACAGTTGATATTGAAAAGGATGCAGTTGCGCAGCACTGCATAGATTTTTTCATGAAGCAATGATATGTGCACAGTAACTATCGCCCTATACAAGTAATGCAATTACTGCACATATATCTATTATAATCAGGGTGGGCGATAGCTCCTTCCATTTGCCCGCTGCAATGCAAATAAATGTATAACTTAAAAATCCCCACACAATTCCCTGGGTAATACTGTAGGTGAGTGGAATCATGAGGCAAGTGACAAATGCTGGAAGGCTCTGTGAGATATCCTTCCAGTTGATGTGTGATAACGGTTGCATCATAAAAAGGCCAATGAGTACTAATACAGGTGCAGTAGCTACTGGAGGTATAAACGATAACAAGGGGCTTAACCACATAAATGGTAAAAAGAGCAAGCCTGCCACAACTGCAGTAAGTCCCGTTTTGCCACCTTCTTCAACACCAGCTGCACTTTCAATGTAGGTGGTAGCGCTTGAGGTGCCAAAGATACCTGAAATAAATGTTGCAAAGCCATCAACAAACAGTGCCCTGCCAACGTTGTGTGGAAGGCCTGTTTTAGTGTCAATGAATCCACCTACTTGTGCAACGCCCACAAATGTTGATATGCTGTCAAACATGTCGGTAAAAAGAAGTGTAAAGATGGGGGCTACGAGGCTTACTGACAACGCATCGCGAATGTTGAAAGAGAAGAAAAGTGAGGAATCGGGAAAGGCTATGTATTTAGATGGGAGTGTGGCAAAAGGTGTGTGCCCAAAAAGCGCAAAAGCATGGCTTGAGATCCATGTGATACTTGCAGTTGCAACGATACCTATAATGAGTGCACCTTTGATTTTACGGTACACTAGTATGCCAGTAACTATCAAACCACATGCAAAAAGTAATTGTTGTATTCCCATTCCTCCAAAGGTAACAAGTGTAGCAGGGTGTGAAACAACAATACCAGCATTTTTTAATCCAATGAATCCTAAAAAAATGCCAATTCCCGCTGCAACAGCATATCTTAGATGAAGCGGTATTGCCCCAACAATCTTTTCTCTTATTCCAAATGATGAAAGCAACATAAAGATAATACCAGAAATACATACTGCACCTAACGCAACCTGCCAGGGTGTGCCACTGCCAACTAAGGTGTAGGTGAAAAATGCATTTATTCCCATTCCGGGAGCAAGTGCAAAGGGCAAGTTGGTAACAAGTCCCATAAGTACAGAGCTTATGCACGAGACTATAACAGTTGCAAACAATACACCGTGAAATGGCATTCCTGCATCCTGCAATATGAGCGGATTAACCACAATAATGTAGGCCATAGTTAAAAATGTGGCAATCCCTGCACGGATTTCGGTAGTTATAGTGGTGTTGGTATTGTTGATATTGAAGTATTTTTCTATCAATATATTCATATTTTCCCCTTTAAAAACAGTGCTGTGTGTATGTAATTGAATGGATTATGCCATAAAACAAATTACGACATAAAGAGGAATGTCAATGATATTTTCATCATAATAAATGAAATGGTGTATACAATTAGGCTCATGCATAAGATAAAATTACTTTACATAATTACTGTTCTTCTGTAACATTACCATATATATTTATTATAAAATGTTACATCAAGAGGTAAGTATGGAGCTACAACAGGCAATAATAGAGCGAAGGAGTATCCGCCGTTTTACTGATTACTATGTAACAGATGATGAAATTACTCAGATACTTGAAGCTGCGCGCATGGCACCATCTTGGGCAAATGTGCAGCCATGGGAATTTATTGTAGTGCGGGATAAATCGCTGATAGAAAAAATAACTGAAACATATTCCCCAAATAACCCTGCACGTAAATGCTCACTGGCATCCACTGCACTAATTGTTGCATGTGCAAAGAAGAATATTTCAGGTTGCAAGGAAGGGCAGCAGGTCACTGCATTGCCAAACTGGTATATGTTTGATGTAGGCATGGCGGTACAAAATTTATGCCTCAAAGCACATGAGTTGGGACTGGGAACTGTTGTTGTGGGATTTTTAGATCATCAGAAATGTAATGAAATTCTCAATGTGCCATCTGATTCTACAGTTGTTGTAACAATACCTGTTGGTAAGCCTGAAGTAAGCGGCAAGCAGGGACCACCACGTAAAGAACTTGCTGAATTTGTGTATTTAAACAAATATGGGATTAAATTTTATTAAGGGAAACTATGGACATTAAAGATAAATGGATTTATTTTGCAGGACCACTTTTTACCGCAGCCGAAAGGCAATTTAATATAGAACTTTCGCAATATATTGAACATGCAGGCTTTGCTGTGTATTTGCCTCAAAAGATGTGTGCAGGCATATCATCACATGATGAAATATTTACACGATGTATACAGGGCCTTGATAATGCCTGGTGTGTGCTTGCACTGCTTGATGGTGCTGATGCAGATTCAGGAACATGCTTTGAGGTGGGGTATGCGTATGCAAGAGGGATTCCTATTATTGGCATAAGAACTGATTTCAGAAAAAGTGGTGATGATGGCTTTTTAAATTTAATGCTCACTAAGAGTGTAAAATCATTGTGCATTGTAAATAGTTTAGAAACAACTTCAATGGAAGAAATTGCCAAAAGAGTCAAAGAGGAAATTAACAGGTTGCTTGTTACAGTTCTTAAAAAATAAAGCCTATATAAAGTTACTGCTAATAGTTTAAAAGTTTAGCTTTTGTGGTAATGCAAACGATCTTAAAAAGAGATCGGTTGCAAGTTATTTAGAGCTCATTAAATGTTTGTTACAAATGAGTTAAAATTGTATCCAAATGGAATCAACGTATATGTAATACTATAGTATCAGGGGAGTCAATCATGAAAAAAATATTGATATATGCCTCCGCGTTTATTGGAGGAATTATAGCCACTCTTTTTGCATTACTCGTCTATTCGGTATCGTTTACCCAAAATGCTGTTATTCAAGATGTTACAAAGCAATACTATCATGCAAGCAGGCTTGTTATTTTTGGTAATATGGCAATAGGTTTTATAAGCGATAGCTCTGTACAAAATAAGAATCTAGAAAACCTGCCACACATGCTTAAAGTTATTCCAACAGGAACTATCGCCCAAATTTATCTTAATCCGTTTGAACGCATTTATGTACCACCGCAGTATCTAGGAGTGTATCGTATCAACGCTTCAGGACATGAAGGGTTTTTGGTGCTTCAAGTTAAGGATGGTGTATTGTATGGTTCAGTGCGCTTCCCAAACTGGGCTAATGGTGTGTGGGAACCATTGAAAGGCGTAACAATAAAAAACAATACGTTACAATTTACTCGTTCGGTTACAACTGAACAGGAAAGAATAAAAACAGGTGCTCGTGAGTATTTTACCCAGTATTATGTTGGCACATATAAAGAAAATGGAAATAAATTGATTGGGTTTTACAAATCCCGTGGGGCAAAATATTTATTTGAAGCGTATAGAAAAAAATAACTACTGTTGAGCTAACACTACGCAATTGCGGCCACGTTCTTTTGCTCTATAAAGGGCTTCATCAGCTTTAGCCCGTATTATATCTTTGTCAAATGTGGGAAAAGCAGCAATGCCCATGCTTAACGATAGCGTTAAATTTGTTATACCAAGCTTACCTGAGTCAATTGCATTGACTTTATTGCGTGCAATCTCTGCAAACCTGTATGCACTTTGGACATCATTTCCATCAAAAATTACTGCAAACTCATCGCCCCCGTAGCGGCACACTGCATCAACATCTCTGAATGTAGCTTTTAGTACCTCAACTATCGCTAGAATTGCCTTATCGCCAACTTCGTGACTATATTCTTCATTTATTTTTCTAAAGTAATCTAAATCTACCATGATAAGGCAAAACGGTTTTTCCTGAGTTATCTTCAGTAAGATGGTGTCCTCAAAATAACTGCGATTATACACACCAGTGAACTCATCAATAATTGAACGCTTGCGTGCTGCTTCGCCCCACTGGATCATCTCGGTTAGGAATGAACCTGTCTTTAAAAGCCGCTGTGAAATAACAGTGAGCATGTCATACATAATCTTAATTGCTATAGAAGGGTGGCTGTTGATAATAGTAAAAAAATCAGAAGCTGTCAATGATAATAGTGTGCAATCTGTCTGTGCAATGCAGGTAGCTGATCGAACATCATTTTCAAATATTGCCATATCCCCAAAGAAATCACCTGTAGTAAAGTGTGCAACCTTGCGCATGGTGGCATCAGGCAGCTTTATAAAAGCAGCAACCTCTCCGCTTGCAACTATGAAAAGCTCGCTGCCATAGGTTCCCTCATCAAAGATGATGCTGTCTTTAGTAAAATCTTTTTGGGAAAAAAAAGGAACCAGTTGTAGAATCTCTTCAGCTGTCAGCTTTTTAAAAATAGTAACTTTTGCAAGCAGTGCATCAAGCCCCTTCACATGTCACCTTCCATTGCGGTTGAATTTCCACCGTTATGGTACACTGACCACATGCGCTGATATACGATGTCAATAAGCTGTTGGTTAAAAAAACCCCTACCGGTGCCAATGCTAACGGTGATTGATGGAATGAGTCCGCTGGTAATTGATGAAATATTAATTGACCAAATGGCGTTGTGTATTGTTTTTGCCAGTGATTGCATGTCCACATCAGGTGTAGTGGCAACAATAAATTCATCGCCCCTATACCGTATATGAATTGCATCGGGGCAAACTTTGCGTATTGTCTGTGCTAAGGCAATAAGTGTTGCATCACCAGCTTTATGTCCGCAGGTGTCATTTATTGCTTTAAATTTATCAGGCTTAATAACAGCAATGGTATATTCTTTGTTTTCTTTTGATAACTCATCGCAGTATTGTCGGTTGTAGAGGCCGGTAAGCCTGTCAGTGTAGATAGCTTTTTTAAGTTCGCTTACCCAACCATAGTTTTGTGAAATGAGTTTGTTGGTTTCACGTATTCTGAATGATATGTTCGATAGTAACCGGTAAATAATCTTTGCACCTATAGTATTGTATCGTATAACAAATTCTTCAAATGGAATTGATGGAAATAACAAAACACTGGCGGGTTCAAGTGCAACTGCTTGATTATTACCCAGCGTAATTCCACAGAGATTGAGCTCTCCAAAGCTTTCGTTAGGGAGATACCTGGCAATCAGCCGCCGTGAAGAACCATTTGCATATATAGCAATGCTGCCTGATGTCACAATACATAAAAGCCTAAAATCTTCATTGAAATTAAAAAGTTGATCATTCTCCTGAAGGTTTTTGTGTATACAGTAATTTTGTATTATGTGCAGTTCTGATTCATCCAGGGATGAAAATATTTGAACAGTTTTCAATATATCTTTAATATCCATTATATTCATTATCGAAATATTTTAAAATTATTGCATGTTTTAATATTACTGCATCATCCTTCCGGAGATATTAATATTCATGTTTTAGAGACAATTTTTCAAAATAGGATATGTAATGCAATAAAAAAATCATATGTGTTATGACCATAAAGACAAATGTTTTAATCTTACTGTTGTAGTTCTAAATCAGAGTGTACTCCTACCCCATTCATAGAAATTATTTAATAATCCTATAGTTTTTTACTTCAACACTTGTTTTGTTCTTGAAATAGTCCTGTCAGCAATGCATAAACACTCTATTCACTATCCAGCACATTGTCCATTACTTTTGTATGTCTTTTTACTTCGCGTATAACACGCTCTATCACATTGATTTCGTAGAGTCTTTCGGTGTTCTAGTGGATACGATAAATACCTAAAAAGATTATCCATATCATTAAGCAAACATTCTATGGCACCAAGAGCTATCGCCTTATACTCTTTATATAATATCTCAACATAGTGTTCCGCTTATAACCTCGTTTCACAATTCCATAAACGCTTCAAATTGTGCTTTTATTTCTGCCCTTAAGGTTTTAGGACATTTCTTTAAGTATATTTTCTGTCTTGTGCACTGTGCACCGTTAATCTTTTCGACATCCCTGGCAATGTAATCCCTGCTTGCTTAAAACTGCACTAAAATCTTGCGCACTGATATGCCATTGATATACAGTGAACTTATCAGCAATGCTATAGTGTCTATCTGCTGTTGCATACGAGTAAGTATCGCAAGTTTAAAGCCCCCTGCACGATTACGTGGAACCAGTATATGTGTAAGTGCTAATGTCCCTACTATTCCGTGCTTCAGATACCGATACCCATTACGGTATTCTTTTACTATCTTATTATCACCTGCCCGTAGCATTGCTTTTCTTATTGTATCACCTATAAACTCTTCAAACGCCTCCTCAATATATACTTCCAATGTTCTATGTACTATGGCTTTTATTGGATCCTCGTATTGCTGTACAATTTCTTCGTATCGGCGTGTGAAAAATTCTTTCTTGCAATTATCCTGCTCAGTTTTATACTTTGGTTGTAGGATTGTGCTCCTATAATAAATTTTTTGCTAAATTTTTTATTATCTGGTAGGAGTACAATGCTTCTTTCAAGCATCTTTTACACACTGTAATGGGCCAAGATTATTTCATTGGTTTATCAATATGAAAAAATTATTACAATACTGTCTTATAATAATGACAAGTGTTTTTATAATGTAGTGTGTTGGTTATATCCTTTCGCCACGATTACTGGTAATTGGCAAGCAGACAACAAATAAAATTTATGTGTCATTGGGATTTCATGCCAACTTCTACCATTCTTACAGGATAGATACCAATGATGAAGCAGGCTTTGGTAAAGATATTTTTGGTGTATATTCGCCATATGTACGAACTCAAGAGATGATGGTTTCGGCCGGCAACTTTAATCTTTATAATGAGCTTGGCATTAAAGGAGTTGTCCTGTATTACAGCTCTATACCATTTGATGCATTCCGAGTGTTTGTTGATGAGCTTTCACTTGAAGAAGCACACAATCCTCTTATATATAACAATCAATTAACAAAAGAAACAATGCTTGTAATACCTGCATACAATCACGCTGATCTTATTGAGAATATAAGTATCTACAACTGGGTACAGATGCTTCGCTACCAGCAGTTGCGTGGGAATATTCAAAAGGATGTGTTGATATGTATAAATAGCGATGCAGATGATTCATACTGGTATGGATATAATCTACCGCAGTATTTGAAGTGGGTGCCTAATACCGGAGGTTTATCACAACTCATCGATGATATAGCATCACTTGATTATGTAGAATTTACTACAATTAGTGAATATGTAAAACATCACAAACCACTCAAAGAGATTTCCTTTGGCCAGGATACTGCTTTTGGCAGTTTCAATGGCAATGTGTCATGGGCTGAGAAAAAATACTGCAGTGATTACTGGACTGCAGTTGAAAAAGACCGTAGTATACATCAATTAGTGAAATCGATGTATGCGTATCTGAAAAAAGATATTCCTGCTGATATGACAAAATCTCTGCAACAATCATTTGAAAAGCGTATGCGCCCGTTATCTACCACTAACTTTGGAGTGGCAACACCATTTTTAGCAAAAAACCGTGAACACGTTGTTGAGGATATAATGAGCGATCTGCATTTGCTCACAGCGCATGTTGTTGAGAGTATAAAGAAGATATGGAATTGCCAATGACATTGCAGCTTAAGATAATTTTTGATACGCTTGTTTCAAAATTGCGGTGGTAATAACACTGTAAATTCATTGGACAACAGACAGCATGAGTTTTCATTTATTTAATCTTTTCCCAACTCACTGGAGCTACCGCTACCTGGCCATGTGTAAGTGTTGCAACCCACTTCCATCCACAGGTGGTAATATACCACTGCCTTGTGGTTGGAACATACACCCATTCGGGAGCGTGCGCTTTGAGTTGCGCCACAATATTGTGAGTGCGTGTTTTACCTCTATAGACACCAAAATCGTATGGATTATCGGAATACAAAACAAGTGTGTCGTTGTAGCTTTCTTTATTAAGCCATACCTTGAAAAGCAACAGAAGCCCATGAATAAAAAGTGTATCGTTATTGTACGTAAATGACAGAAAGTAGCCGTCATTGTACTGTACTACAAACGGCGATTCCATAGATGCAAACGGTGAGTTGCGCTCGCTACCCCACGTGCTTGCAAGTGCAGTGCGTATGTATTGCCACTCAGTGAGATTAAACGATTGATATACATCAATCTGTGAAAAAAATTTTCCCCGCGCAGTAGTATACAATAGCCACTGATCACTTGCTACCTGCACTATCATGCAGTCGCGGAAAAATTTATTGTAGGGGGCTTTCATTATAACTCCATGATAATTCCATGTTATGCCATCTTTTGATGTTGCATGGTGCAATTTGTGGGGGCTCCAAAACATGTGGTACAGTGTGTTGTGCTTAATCACGTGAGGTGCCCACGCTAAGTCTCCTACATCTGCTACTGGTTTATCTTCCTGCATCAGTGCTGGGAAAGCTGTGCTTTTTCCTACTGCAAAATATTTTTCCGCATTTGGATCGCCATCTGTTTTTGAGGTTATACCTACAAGGCGCCAGTTAAAAGCAGCGTCTTGAAATATTGTGTGGTCATTCACGTAGTATCCATGTATGTGTGGTGTAAATATGGGGCGATAGTTATCGGTAATAACTGGCCTGTATATAGTGATAGGCTTTCGTTGAGGAAAAACTTCTGCAAACCCCAGCACCGATTGCTCCATAGTCTTTTTATTGACTTTTACTACTCTAAATATTCCTCCACCTCTGTATAAAAATGAGCCAAACTGTGTTGTGCCAAGGTTTTGCCAGCTATCTTTTTGCTTTATCTGTATAATATATTCTTCTTTTTCAGGATCAGCAATCCATCCTAAATGAATCCAGTTGTTGCCACTTATGGATTTGACTTTAAACTGTGCCTGCCTTTTCTGCACCAGTTCTTTTGTAATTGAACCATAAAAATCAGTTGATAGTGGTGCTTCCACGTAAATATATGTTACAATTTCGCCAATCACAAAAAGTATTAACAAAATTAATATTATGCGGCTAATAATTTTTATATATTTCATACTACACCCTCCAAAATAAAATTAATGTAAAATACCATTGTTATGAAGTACATGTACATTTGCAAAAGCAATAGCGTTAATGCTTGTGCTCATTGTCAAGATAGAAACACTCTACAATAGTGTAAATATAACCACATAATCACTGTTGTGAAATACAATTGCTTAGCACCATCCAGGTTAGTGATTTCTGTTGCACTGTCATAGAGAACCTCAGGCTGAAGATCTCATTGAAAACATAAGATTCCCCTTGGCGTAGTGTGATTACAATAAAAGCGCGTAATATGCCCATCTAACTTAACTGTACATCAAATTTGACTAAGGTAAGCTTTTATTCATGTACAAGTATGACTCTTTGATAAATTCTTTAAATAAGTTGTCACATAACGGGTTTTCTTCACGCATCATTTCAGGGTGAAACTGGGTGCCAACTATGAAAGTTTTTCCTGTGTGTTCTATGCCTTCAACTAATCCATCCTGTGAATGTGCAGTTATAATAAAACCCGGGGCTAATTGTTTTACTGCCTGGTGGTGGTATGAGTTTACTGTCATAACTTCTTTTCCAAAGATTGCAGCAAGACGACTATTCTTTTTAAATGAAATTTCATGATAACAGGGCAGCGCATGTGAATAGACAAAAAGATTAAGGCTTTTGCGGTGAATCACTTTTTGAGTGGGTCGAAATTGAGTAGGTATATCCTGATAAAGTGTGCCGCCATAGAATACATTGACTATTTGGCAACCTCGGCAAATCCCAAGTACTGGCATGTTGTGTTTTTTTGCATATTCAAGCACAAAAAATTCAAGCTCATCCAGTTTTTTGTCCACGCTTTCAAGATATGTGTATTCTTTTTCACCATACCGTGATGGGTGTACGTCAAAGCCACCGGGGATAATAAAAGCGTGCACTTTGGCACACTTTGCCTGTATTGCATCAGAGCTATCGGTTACAAAAATACGCATTATATTTGCTTTGTGGCTCTGTACAGCACTAGTATAATCTTTGTTTATATCTATTCCCCACTTCAATAAAGTTGTCTGGATGCTTCCGTATGTAATACCTATTGTTGGTGTGCCCTCAAACATACTCTCCTGGGTGCAAGAAATTTTGATTAGTAAAGTAAATATCAATAACAGTGTTTCTTTGCATTTCATTTCTTTTTACCATAGAATTTTCTTTGATTGTATGTGTAGATTATTATAATATAGTAAAACAATTTATTTCCATTATTTTTTTTAAAAATATTTTTTTAATTTTATTGTTTTATACTGCGCATATGTTTGTAAAAATAATGTTTATAAAAATAAAAAATAAGTGAACTTTTAACCGTTAATTTTGTAAATTATCAATTTTTTTGCTACAATAGTAGTATTTAAAAAAAATAAAATTGACTTTTTTTCTGTTAAACTTTGAGTGATGTACAAATTCACTTCATAATTTTTGAAGGGGGGAATAATGAAAAGTATAATTACCTGTTTGAGAGTTCCCGAATACGTGATTAATTTATTAAACTCAACCAATGTAACAGTAGCAAATACCATTGAGGATTTATTTGATCTTTCACTCAAATTTGGAAATAACGGAGTGCAAAAGGTTATATATGAAGTTCCTGGGAGAGGGGAATACTGTGAAGCAATTGTAAACAAGGTTAAAAATGGTATTTCTGTAAATTACACCGAAGCATATATGCGAAGAAGAGACCCGGATAGCATGGTCATTGGCGATGATTTTCCTACCGACAAAGTAACATACAAACAAAGATTTGGAAAAGAGTTCAATGAAGTAAAAAAAGAGACATTTGAGTGGCTGCAAAAACAAAAATTGGCAGTGTTTTTCTTCAAGGCTGGGCAGCTTGATAACTACCACGGTATGGCGATAGCACCTGCAAATGCTGGCTTTTTCTGTTTAGGCCTTGGAATATTACAAGGAATTATCGACACCAGAAACATTGAAGGCAATATTGAAATTAAATGTATACTATACATAGCACCGGTGTTCAGACATACACATTTCAATGGAAAACAGATAGTTGTACATTGCAGGAGCAAAAATCTGCATGAAATTTATAGCTATAATCTATACCCAGGACCAAGTGCTAAGAAAGGAGTATACTCAGCACTACTAGATTTTGGCGAAAGAGAAGGTTGGGTAACAAATCATTGTGCAGTAGTTCAGGTTATTACGCCTTATGGTAATAAAGTGACAATAATGCACGAAGGAGCAAGTGGCAGTGGTAAAAGCGAAACAAACGAAAATATTCATCGTGACAGAGATGGGACAATACAATTTGCTGAAAATATATTAACAGGTGAATCATTTAGATTAGTTTTACCAAGAGGTTGTTCTTTGCGTCCTGTAGTTGATGATATGGGATTATGCCATCCGTCTTTCCAAAAAAATGATGGGTATATTTATATAAAAGACGCAGAATCTGGATGGTTTATCCGTGTTAATCATATTGAACAGTATGGTACTGACCCTGATATTGAATCGCTTTCAATACATCCCAAAGTGCCGTTAATGTTTTTGAATATTGATGCTCAACCACATAGTACTGCACTTTTGTGGGAACATATTGAAGATGAACCAGGCAAACCATGTCCAAACCCTCGTTTTATAGTTCCTCGCAGTATTATGCCGCACATAGTAAAAGGTGTTGTCCAAATTCACATTAGAAGTTTTGGAGTACGTACACCCCCTTCAACTAAAGAAAGTCCAAATTATGGGATTTTGGGCTTGTTCCATATATTACCACCAGCTTTAGCATGGCTGTGGCGATTGGTATCACCGCGAGGTCATGATAACCCTAGTATTGTTATGACCGAAGGTATTCAATCAGAAGGAATTGGCTCATTTGGGCCGTTTTTAACAGGGAAAAAAGTAAATTTTGCAAACCTTTTACTTAATCAGATAGTAGAATCTCCAAAAGTAAGATATGTCCTTGTGCCTAATCAATATATTGGTGCATGGAAGGTTGGGTTTAATCCGCAATGGATTATGCGAGAGTATCTGGCCAGACGAGGTGGAGTAAAGTTTTTTGCTGATGAGATTTCAGAATCACGGTGTCCATTGTTGGGATTTTCACTCAACAAACTGGTGGTAGAAGGTATGGAAATTGAGAAATTTCTGCTAAAACCGGAGCTGCAAAATGAGGTTGGTGAAGAAGCGTATGATAAAGGGGCACAGATACTTGTTGATTTTTTCAAGAAAGAGCTAATGGGTTATTATAAAGATCCGTCTCTTCTGCCTTTAGGAAAGAAGATAATTGAATGCTGCTTATCTGATGGATCTGTTAATGACTATATGCAGTTGGTTAAAGATGAAGGTTTTATTGTGGAAGATTAGTCGATGCAGTATAAAAGAGCGGTATTTCTTGATAGAGATGGCACAATTATTAAGGATAAAGGTTATATTGGGGATATAACGAAAGTTACATTTTTCCCTTTTGCTTTTGATGCATTACTGAAAATTCAGCAATTCTTTATGTTGTTCATTGTTACCAATCAGGCTGGGATTGCAAAGGGAATTGTAACGCACGATGAAGTTACAGCGGTTAATAGTTATATTGTAAGAGTGCTATCAAATAAAGGAATTAAAATCCAAGCGCTATATTGCTGCCCTCATAAAAAAGAAGATGATTGTAAGTGCCGTAAACCAAAACCATATTTTATTGAACAGGCAATCAGTAAATACAAGATTGATAGTAGCAAATCATTTGTAGTTGGTGATCATCCATCGGATGTTATGTTGGCACAAAATGCTGGGATGCAGGGTATATATGTGTTGACAGGGCATGGGCAAAAGCATAGAGGTGAGATAAATAATAATGTTATTGTTAAAAAGAATCTACATTATGCAGTTGATTATATTCTAAAGAGTGTGAATACACAATGAAAAAGCCATTTTTTGAAAAACCTGCACGCATTTTTGCACATAGGGGATATTCAAAGGAATACCCGGAAAATACAGCACTGGCGTTTGAAAAAGCAATTGAGTTAGGAGCAGATGTCATTGAAACAGATGCCCATTTAACAAAAGATGGTCATGTAGTGATAGTTCATGACAAGGAGCTATCGCACATTACTAATGGTAAAGGGAATGTGAATGAGCTTACGTTGCATGAAATTAAGCAATTAGATGCAGCATATTATTTTACAAAGGATGGCGAAAGCTATCCCTACAGGGGCAAAGGTATTACCATCTTGACGCTTGAGGAGATGCTTGATGTTTTTCCAAATCAACGATTTAATGTTGACCTTAAGGATGATAACTTAACGCTTGCGGAAAAGTTTTGTGATACTGTACTGAAGTTTAAAGCTGAACACAGAGTGCTTGGTGCATCTCAATATGGTAAAAATTTACAATATATTCGCAATCGCATTCCCGTTATGGCAACATCATTTGGGCTGTGGGGAGTGCTGGGATTTTATTTTGTGTTTAGGGCTGGACTTTTAGGGCTTTTCAAAAAATTTCCTGGTGATGCACTGCAGATTCCTGAATATGTAGGCCCTTCGCACCTAGCTAATGGAGCATTGGTGCGAATGGCGCATGAACGCGGGATACAGGTTGATGTTTGGACAGTTAACAACGAGCGCGATATGCGCAGGCTTCTAGATATTGATGTAGATGGTATTGTAACCGATGATGTGCCACTGTTAAAGAAAGTGTTAGAGGATTATCCGTTGAAGTAGTATATTATATTTTAATAAATTAGTTTAATATAATTGAGCAAGTTTGTGTATATTAATATTTATAAATTATTTACATCACAAATGAAATGAGTGGTTTCTTTAATGAAAAAATATATTAAATTATGCGTTATTAGCAATAGATAGAATGCTATCGCGTATCTTTTTGTAAGACTATTTTGCATCAATATACAATAATAAACACAAAAAAATATTGAGAAAAAATCACTGTTGTATTTTACGACAGATATGTATAATGGCTTAATCAAAAAATTATTTTAAGAAAAATTAGATAAACAAAGGAAATAATATTATTTTGTTTTTTACTGAGATAACTTCCCATCTTTTATTATCGCAGGTTTGTTGCCATTGACTTTAATAGTTGAGCCTGTTTCTTTTATTTTTATGGTGGACCCATCAGGTGCTCCACTCATAAGTGTTGTATTGGCTCCAATTGAGATATTGAGTGTTCCGTAGGTAGTTACCTCAATATTGTATTTTTTTGAATCTTTGTTAACAAGGTCTGCAGAAAATACTGTTGCAGATGTAAGTAAAATCATTATAATAAAGAAACACATTTTTTCAT
>JAOAIH010000050.1 GCA_026414805.1 Spirochaetota bacterium
GTATGAAAGATAACTTAAAGTAAATATAAATAATGAGGCAATTGTCATATGTACAAAAAGGCTACGCATTTTATCTGCTGGCAACACTCCATGTGAATTGAAGATAAAAATACCTGCTAATATAATTACGCCAGAAGTAATAATAATCATCGTTTTATTATTCCCAAATAGTGAACTCATTACAATAAATATCATCAAATATAAACAGTAAATATATTTACCTGCAGCTGTGGGTATGGTATATGCCTGCACAAACACTAACAGCATTGGCACTAAAATACCTGCAAAGCTAGCAACTTGATAAATGCCTTTTTTTAATATTATTAAAAATATGAAAAATGATAATACAAGAATTAATTGGGCTACGTTATATGTTAGTGTTGCTGCCTGTGGTGATATTATATTATTTGCTACAGCTGATAAAACTGTGAGCAGGATTGCAATTATAATAAACCATAGTAATATTCGTGATTTTTGTTGTAATGAAAAATTGGAATTGTAATATTCTTTAAGGAATATTTGTTCAAGATTATATGCCAATCTCATTGCACCCCTCCTTTTGTTTGTTAAAATAAATTATTAACTTACTGCAATTTTTATAAAATGTAAATAAAAAAAGTTTGACATTTTTTTATGTTTTCATAATATGTACTTTAAGTCTATATTATGAAAAAAGGAACAATTATGTATGTAAATTCTATAAAAGCACGTACGTATGCAGTATTGGTTAAAGCAATACTTTCAAAAGAGGATTTTGATGATTATGAAATTATAAGAAAAATTTATAGTTATGAAGTGTTGACCCCTTTTTATGTAAAGATTGCATTACTATTTTCTGTAATATATTTCAATATGATATCACTAATGAAAAAACGTGCAATGATGTATTCACTCAAGAAGGATGAGATTGAATTGTTGATTAAAAAAATAGAAAACACTTTTTACGGGCAAAGTCTTATCATGATAGTGAAGCTTATAAGTACGTTAGTATATTTTGATGATGACATCCATGCAGCAAATATTGGGTATAAGCATCTTGAACATTGTAGATAGGTGAATACCATGATATACTACCGTGATAACTATAAAAAATATAATTCATTTGATGCTGATGTATGTGTGATAGGCAGTGGGGCTGGTGGTGCCGTGGCGGCTTATGAGCTTGCAGCTTTTGGATATACTGTTATTGTTGTTGAAGAGGGTGGGTATTATACAACTAAGGATTATAATGGCAAACCACTGGATAATATGAAAACCATGTGGCGTGGTGCTGGGAGTACTGTTTCATTTGGTATTCCACCCGTGTCCATTCCAACAGGTAAATGTGTGGGAGGTACTACTGCAATTAATTCGGCCACCTGTTTTAGAACTCCTGAGAATATTGTTACACAATGGAAACGTGAACTAAACGTTGATCTGCAGTATAGTTGTTTAATTCCTTATTTTGAGAAAGTAGAAAAAATAATTAATGTAACCGAACTCAGTTGGGATGTTTTGGGCAAATGTGCCAAAATTGTAAAACGCGGTGCAGATGCGCTAGGATTGCACTGTAGGCCATTGAAGCACAATGTGAAAAATTGCAAGGGTTGTGGTACTTGCCAGTTTGGATGTGTGGAAGGTGCAAAACAGAGTACCGAAGTAAGTTATATACCTTTAGCGTTGAAATACAACACTGTTTTACTGACACACTGTAAAGCTGAAAAGATCATTTTTAAAGGAAAAAATGCACATTCCGTAGAATGTAGTGTTTGCAACGAACAAGGCAAGATTATAGCACATTGTATAATCAAAGCAAGGATTGTTATTTGTGCATGTGGATCAATGATTACACCACTATTACTTAAAAAAAGCGGAGTTAAAAATAAACATATCGGTATGCACCTGCAGATACATCCATGTTCACGTGTTGTGGCCCTTATGGATGAAGAAGTCAATGGTTGGATTGGTGTGTCGCAGGGAGCATATATAGATGATTATGCAGATGAAGGCATTATGCTGGAAGGAATCTTTGTACATCCTTCAATACTCACTGCATCATTGCCTGGTGTTGGGAAGGATTTTTTTGCACTTGCACAACAATTTTCAAATATTGCAGCTTTTGGTGTTATGGTACATGATACTGGTCAGGGAAGAGTATTTGGTTCATTGAGTACTCCACTTTCATGGTATTCGCTTACTGCACATGATGTTGAAACATTAAAAAAGGGGATAGCATATTTGTCTGAAGTTTTTATTGCTGCTGGAGCCAGAGAGATTTATACACCTATTTCATCACTTACCAAAATCAAATCAATGGATGATATTATAAAGTTAAAAGCGCATACAATAAAACGAACCCACATACCTGAAGTGTTTGCATTTCACCCATTAGGTACATGCAGAATGGCAGGCGATAGTAACCAGGGAGTGGTCGACAGTTATGGAAAATGTTATGGTACAAGCAATCTCTATATTGCTGATGGTAGTATAGTGCCTACCTCACTTGGCGTCAATCCACAGATAACAATAATGGCACTTGCAACAAAAATTTCACATCATGTAGCAGAACAACTGGAAAAAGAAGGCAGGTGATATGAGCTATTCAAAAATGCAAGTAATAGCAATGCTTTTGCTATTAAGCATACTTATGGGGTTTAATAATATATATTCAGATAATTTACTAGCTGAATTAACACAGGAAGATATTGCTTCATTATATGCAGGTAACATCATTGTAAAGAAGCATACACAAAAAACCCCACAGGGGGAAATTGCCCGAGTTGTTGGAGCTATACAAATACAAAAACCTATTGAGGAAGTATGGAAATGTATTCTTGATTGGGAAAGCATGTCACATTATGTGGATGGTCTTGATTATTATAAGGTAATAACAAAAATAAATAGCACTACCTGGGTGATTGAAGGGCAGATACATGTTGTGTTTTTAAAATTTAGATATACATTGATAGTAAATAATCAAAAAAGCAAATATTTTCAGCAATGGCGTTTAATATCTGATAGTGATTGTAAAGAATATAAAATAAAAGATGCCATTAGCCCTCACAGCAGTGGTATAAAAAATATTGAAGGATACCAGTATTGTATTCCTCTGGATGATAAGAGTACAATTTTGTACTATGCACCGGTTGTTGAAGTATCGGTACCAGTTCCTGGTTTTATAGAAAATAGCCTAACACAAAAGAGTATAAAAGATTACCTCTATGGGGTAAAGAAATATCTTGAAAAGAAGTAACAATAAATTAAAGCTTACAGGGGAATATATGAAAAAGTTTAAAATAATTGCTCTTATAAAACTTACTGGGCTTATATATACCATAGCATTTATTATTACAACATTTGTTTTTATTTTTTTTACTCCACAGCTTATTGGATATATTAATGCGCTATCGCAAAAATTGTTTCCATCACTTCCGCTGGCATTACAACAGGGCCAGTTTTACATTATATTAAGCCTATCAATGATGGCGGGAGTGACCGTGTGCTCCTTTTTGCTGTATAGGAATGTTGAAGATAATATTAATATGATTATTCCTCTAGTGATCATGAAATTTACATCATCACTGTGTGGTTTACTTGCTTTTCTTTCAGGATTTGTGTATGCTAATGGAGCAAACAATCTGGCAAATTGTGTTATTTTTATCACTGATTTTCCATTAGGTCTGTGGGTTATGTATTTGTATAGATTACTACAACGCTGCAATGAATAAAATACTAAAGATTTATGTACAGTAACTATCGCATATATTATTAATTTTTGTGGAGTTACGTTATGAATAAAGAAGAACTTATTGCTTCGGCAAATTATACTCGCTACAGGCCTGGAAAAAAAGGGCACTATGAAAGTTTTTTTGTCCGTGCAAATCATCCCTATAAACCCATAGCTTTCTGGATACGCTATACTATTTTTCAGCCATTACGAAAACCACATGATGCAATTGGCGAATTATGGGCAATTATTTTCAATGGCCAAAATGATACTCATACGGCACTAAAGGCTGAGTATCCATTGTCACGTTGCAGCTTTGCAGGTGATGATTTCAATATTGTAATTGGCGATGCAGAATTGACCCCTGGGACACTGAATGGATGTATTAAATATGGTTTAAAAAAATTGGAGTGGGATTTAACTTATACCGGTAACGAGGAGTGTTTGTTTTTATTTCCACCAAAACTGTACACTACAAGATTGCCAAAAGCAAAATCGTTGGTGGGATTGCCCAATGCGGTTTTCAATGGCACTATTAAGGTTAATGGGGAGACAATAGCAGTTGAAAACTGGGTTGGTAGCCAAAATCATAACTGGGGTACAAAGCATACAGACCACTATGCATGGGGGCAGGTTTGTGGTTTTGACAATGAGTCGGATGCTTTTCTTGAATTGGCAACTGCACGTCTTAAGATAGGGCCTCTATGGACGCCATTTATGACACCATTAGTATTACGGTATAAGGGTGAGGAATATTCACTCAATTCGTTGGGCCAAACGCTTTGCAGGGCACAATTTGGTTACTACTATTGGGATTTCAATGCAAAAAAAGATGATATTACGATCAAAGGTTCAATTTTTGCGCTGCAAAAGGATTTTGTTTGCCTGCCGTACTATAATCCACCTGGTGGAATTAAGTATTGTCTTAATACAAAAATTGCTTCTTGTGAGCTTGTGTGCACTATTGGGAATGAGCAGTTTTTATTAAAAACAAAAAATAGATGTGCATTTGAGATACTTACCGATGATACCAGTCATGGATTACAACCGTTGAAGGATATTGCTGTTATAGCGTAAAATAGATATGTAGCGATAGTTACTGTAGAATCAATCATAAAGGGAATGCACTGTTATGTGTTCATAGTAAGCTAGCATTAAAAAAATTGTTAATTATTAAAATATGAATTCAAAAAATCATCCCAACTGGTTTGTGCAAAGTCAATATTGGTAATGTTGTAATATTGATATTCACTATCAGATGTTGATTGTGGAAAATATATGGATAGGCCATGTGAATTTGAATACGCTCCCTGGTAATGATAAACTACAGTATATTCCAGTGCTAACATGCAATTGAGTACTTTGTTTGTTATGTTGGATATGGAAGAAATGTTAACTAAAAAATCATAAAAATCCATATAGGAATAGGGAGGGCTTGTAGTGTTTTGAAAAAAAAGTGAATTATCACGTGCCTGAGCTATTGAATATCTAATTGAACTTATATTTAAAATAAGATCAGTGCACAAGTCATCAATAGATGTTGTTAATATATCTATATTACGCAAATCAAGCATAGTAATAGGTTTGTTAGTATATTCATTTGCATATCCTGCTATAATAGATTGTCCTAATGATACAGGACTTCTGTTAGTCATAATGAATTTGGTAAGAAAATAATCATAAGCCCAACCATTGGCAGGCTCGAGATCTTCAGAAGCAACCATATAGTTTGCACAATCTTTCATCTGATAAGCTACTTCTATCATGCTCATGAGGCATGCATCAAAACCAATTAGGGTTAATTCTTTATCTTTCAATGCTTGTTTAACTTCTGACATCATTAAAATATCATTTGAATTGGTGACATCCAAACATACTGCTTTGAACGATTGTATTTGCTGATTATTATATGATGTTGTGCGCCAACCTGTGCCGTGGTTCCATATAATCAATGAGTAATAATCTGCAGGATAATTGGCTTTACAGAAGGAAATAAATTTATTTAGTGTATTAGGATCACCCATATTGAGTTCATCGCTGTCTCCTGTATTAGTAATATGCAGATAAGTATTATCGATTAGCCTTTCAGAATTGATTTTGGAAATATTTGAATCAGGCAATACTTTATACAGCCGTGTTCCTTTCCAATCACCATCCAGCGTTGAATAATTATTACATCGGTCAAACAGTATAATAATAGTGATTTTTTGCTCAAGGAGATTAACAGATTCCATTTCATTAAAATCAAAAAGAGCATATTGTTCAAGATCGTTATCGCCATCCATATATACCATTATTGTCCATGATGGAGTAGTATTGTGGATTTCATCAGAGCATGAAACTAAAATTATAACACATGCTAGTGTAACAATCTTTGAAATTAACAATAGAAATCTTATTATATATTGGTTCATTGTTTTATAATTAATAATTATTGAACAAAAAAAATATTAAATACTTAAAATATTTTTGCAAATAAATATCAAACACTTTTTAAGTTTGAAAAAATGAATATTTTCACTATGTTGTAATCTATGTTATGTTTAAGATTGATTAGCATAATGCAATATCAACTGTTTAAGGTACAATGTAACAAAATGATATTTGCAAAAATCATAAAAAATATGGTTAAAGTACAAACAATCTGGATATATAACTTTAAACTAATATGTTTTATGTAATTGCTCCACGTTTGAGTATTTGGTAACTAAATAGAGGGATAAAAATGATATGATTAGCTGAATAAAGCTGGTGATAATTATTATTAAAAAAGGGACATCGCTAGTCAATTCAAGGTAGTATGTTGATTGAGTTTGTTAATTTAATTACGATTATAATATTTGCCATATTGCCAGCTTATGTATTAATAATTCTAACTAATAATTAACCTAAATCCTCTAAAAATAAATAATTCATATTTTAATTATAATTTCTTAATCCAGAATAGCTATCAATACCTTCATAAGACAAAAAGAAGGTAATAAAACATGATTAGCTTTAAACGAGTTTTTATAAAATACTTTTCAATAAAATATCTTTTTATTCCTTTTATACTTATTACAGTTTTCTCAGGTATAGTAAGTTTCTATGCTGTATATAACTATAATAGAAACATACTCAATATAATTGATTCAGTTGAAACTGCAAAAGATATTCAGATTGAGTTACAGAAGCAATTTAATAGTTGGAAGATAATAATTGTTGAAGGGCATTCATTTGAGGTATATAGAGAGAAAATCCATGAATATTCGTACAATGCCCAGCATATTCAAAATAGCCTGTTTAATCTTGGACTTATGTGCAAAGATATGGAAGATGTTCATATAAAAATAGTAGATTTTACGCATTTATACAAAGAAATGAATGATGAGTTATTGTCGTATATAGTAAATTATAATGATACAAACTCTTATGATTATAAAAAATTGGTAAATAGTGCTGTAATTAGTGAGAAAAAGTTACTGCAAATGATGGAGGTTATTGTTGCTGATATAGAAAGAACTTCCAATGAAAAAGTTAACTTGTTAAACAGGTATTATCTCATTACTGGCTTCATTTCTTTTGGACTTTTAACATTATTCACACTAATAATAAGCTGGTATTCAACGCAACTTATTGACAGGTTTAAGAAAAAACTTGAATTTAAAGTTAAAAAAAGAACTGAACAGTTACAAAAAGCAAATGAAGTAATATCTTTATCGGAGCAAAAATACCGTTTTTTAATTGAATCAACAGATGATATAGTTTTTACTATTGATCCTCAAGGTACAATTGTTTCAATAAATAATGCTATCAAAAAAGATCTTAAAATGAAACCGAGTGATGCAATTGGGAGTAATATATTTGATTATATATATTTTGAAGATGACAATAATTCATTTAAAAAACAAATGCTGATGAAAAATATTGAGCTTGCATTAAATGAAAAACAAAAGGTTAGATTTTATGCTGAATTAAAAACACCACGGATGATTGAACCTGTTGAGATGGTTATATCACTTGAAAGTGTAAAGCATAATGGTGGCATGGAAATAATTGGAAAAGCAACTAAGATGATGGAGAATGAACTTGTATCAGCATTTGTTCATGAACATGTCAAATATGAAATAACTAATTCATTATTGTTAGCTGATGAGATAACTCATAGAATTGTGCAAAATGTAAAAAAGTTTTTGCCACACACTGTTGTTTCACAAATTAGATTGGCTGTAAGTGAAATTCTTATTAACGCAATTGAACATGGCAATCTTGAAATAACGTATCAAGATAAATTATTAAAAATGCAAAATGATGAATATTTTGAATATATTTCAAAAAAGATAAATGAGAGGTCCAATAAGGATAAGAAAGTTAAAGTTGAATTTTTAGTAAATAGTGAAAAAATAATTGTAAAAATAACAGATCAGGGTAAAGGATTTGATTATAAAAGTTATCTTGATAAACCCGTTACACAGGATAATGAGATGTTTTTGCAACATGGAAGGGGGATATCGCTAGCAAGGCAAATATTTGATGAAATACGATATAATGATAAAGGGAATCAGGTGTTATGTGTAAAATATTTTACAAAAGAATGTAATGAGGAAACACAATACAATAATGAAAAGATGGTTGTGTATTAATCAATATGCCAGCAAATATTTAATTCTACAGTTTTAAAAAAATTCTTGCAATTGTCATATAATCACACAAATACTGTGACAATGAAGTCAAAAATAGCCATAATCATTTTTTTTACAATTTGCACAGTATTGTGGAATGGTTATTCCCAGGAGCTATCGCCCACTATAAAAATATATAAGTTTGCTCCTGAGGATAATTTTTTGATTAACTGGAAGTGGATAACAGTTCTTGATTATAAAAAAATTTCTGATTGGGCAAAAGTTTATCATTGTGCTGTTAATTACGATGACAAGCCTGTTTTGGATGGGAGTGCTTGGTTCATCTCAAAATACGGATCCTTACTTGTATTTGATAATCTGGATGATATAAAATATTACTTACATATTAATTTTGTTACATTTGATCATCCTGAAAAAACATCTATTGATGCTTTGTGTGTTATTTATTGTAATGATAAGCCGGTACAAGAGCTATCGTTTAAAGATATGACTATCAAAAATAGCAGAATTGTGCTTGAAATTTCACGTGAATTTATTGTTAATAAAACCCTTACAGTTGAGTTTAAAGAGTATTCTTCCGCTGGTGGATTTTTTGGTGTATGGGATGTTATTTTGAGTAAAGAAGATACTCTCCCTGATGTGATTGAAATGAAAAAAGCAACGCCAAAAACAGATTCCATGAAGCAATCACCAGTTAATTTACTAAAACCAAAATCTACTACTGGTAAATAAATCTACCCTTTCCTGGGTGGATAGTAAATTTTAAAAAAATAATTTTTTTATTGACCATTTTGCTTATACTAACTTTTTTGACACACAGATGGTACGTAAAAAATTGAGTTAGTATATGTAGTATGCACTACATTTGTTTTGTAAAGTTGATGCTTCAATTTACGCAAATATATTAAAAATTTTTAATTTTTTAAAAATTTTGTTAGATAGTTTTTAAAGTATTCATATATTGATAGTAGTATTTTGCATAATAATATCTGTAAAAGAGGTTGTAGATTATGCCAAATGAATTTGAAAAAGAATTTGATGATGAAGTATACGAGGATGATTTTTACGAAGAATCACTTGATGATGAAGAATTACTTGAAGATGAAATGCAGGAAGAGGACTTGATTGAAGAAGAGGAAATTGAAGATGAAGAAAAACATATAGCAGTAATTTTAGCCTGCGATGATTGTGATTACAGATGGGAAGATGTCATAGTGAAGCGTAAAGATGAGGATATTGAGGATTTAGAGATAATCTGTCCTATGTGCGGTTCTACTAATGTAACACAGATATGAGCCAGCAATACATTCGCATTAAAGGTGCCCGTGAGCACAATTTAAAAAATATTTCAATTGATATCCCAAGAGAAAAGTTAGTAGTTATTACAGGACTTTCCGGTTCCGGGAAGTCCTCTTTAGCATTTGATACCATCTATGCCGAAGGACAGCGTCGTTATGTAGAGTCGTTATCGGCATATGCACGGCAATTTTTAGGGCAAATGGAAAAACCTGATGTTGACCTTATAGAAGGTCTATCGCCTGCAATATCTATTGAACAGAAAACCACACACCGCAATCCCCGTTCAACAGTTGGCACTGTTACCGAAATTCATGATTACCTGCGACTTCTCTTTGCTCGGGTAGGGGTGCCCTACTGCTATAAGTGCGGTAAACCTATAACTTCCCAAACTATTGATCAGATTGTTGAGAATGTGCTAACCTATAATGCTGGTACAAAAATACAGGTGCTTGCGCCAGTAGTGCGTGGACGCAAAGGGATGTATCAGGATATGTTTGACAAATTCCGTCAACAAGGATATTCTCGCGTACGTGTTGATGGGCAGGTATTTTCTCTGGACGATCCAATAACAATTGATAAAAATAAAAAGCACTCAATTGAAGTTATCATAGACAGAATTGTACTTAAGGAGAATATCCGTACGCGATTATCAGATTCAATTGAGACAGCAATAGAGCTTGCCGATGGCCAGGTTATTTTAATCATAGATGATAAGGAACAACTGATTTCCACAAAAATGACATGTCCTGATTGTGATGTTTCACTGCCGGAGCTATCGCCCCGAATGTTTTCATTTAATAGCCCCTATGGTGCATGCCCAACATGTGATGGACTTGGCTTTATTATGCAGTTTGACCCTGATCTTATTGTGGACAACCCAGATAAATCTTTGATGGATGGAGCACTTGCCGTATGGGGTAAAACAACAAGTTACTGGTATCAGGAACAGATACTGACGCTTGCTAAAAGTTTGAAATTTGATCCATACACTCCGTGGAAGAAACTGCCAAAGCAAATTCAAAATATTGTGCTTTACGGTTCTAATGGTAAAAAGTTTGATTATTCAATTGAGCGGTATGAAGCTCAATACAGATTTACTAAGGAATTTGAAGGTGTAATTCCCAATTTAATGCGCCGTTATAAGGAAACACAGTCGGACGAGATGCGCGAATGGATGGAAGGCTTTATGCGCAATAGAGTATGTGATGCGTGCGGTGGAAAACGCTTAAGGCCTGAGAGTTTAGCTGTCAAGGTTGCTGATAAAAATATTGCTGATATCAGTGCGCTATCGATTAAAGATGCTGTGAAGTTTTTCAATGAGCTATCGCTATCAGAAACTCAAATGACAATAGCACGGCAAATACTAAAAGAAATAAGAGCACGACTGCAATTTCTTTCAAATGTAGGCATTGATTACCTCACTCTGGATCGTGCTGCAGGAACACTGTCAGGAGGAGAAGCACAGCGCATACGCCTTGCCACACAAATTGGATCAGGTTTAACGGGAGTACTGTACATTCTTGATGAGCCAAGCATTGGTCTGCATCAGCGTGACAATAAAAAGCTACTGGCTACGTTAAAGGAATTAAGGGATATTGGTAATACTGTGATTGTTGTTGAGCACGATGAAGAAACAATACGCGAATCGGATTATGTTATTGACCTTGGGCCCGGTGCGGGACTTGATGGCGGCTATGTAGTAGCACAGGGAACTCCACAGGAGATAGAACTCAATGAAACTTCGATTACAGGATTATATTTGCGCGGCAAACGGTTTATAAAAGCACCAACGCATAGAAGAAAGGCAGATAAATATTTAACAATACGAGGTGCAGCCGAAAATAATTTAAAATCGATTGATGTGTCATTTCCTCTTGGTGTGTTTACCTGTGTTACTGGAGTTTCAGGTTCGGGAAAATCAACTTTGATAATTGATATTCTGTATAAGGCATTGGCTTCGCTGAAAATGCGCAGCAAGGAATATCCTGGCAAGTTTAAAAAAATTGAAGGCATTGAGTTCATAGATAAAGTTATAGATGTTGACCAATCCCCAATAGGAAGGACTCCTCGTTCAAACCCTGCTACCTACACTGGTACATTTACACCAATTCGTGAGCTTTTTGCTAACCTGCCTGAATCAAAAGTACGCGGCTACAAACCCGGGAGATTTTCATTCAATGTATCAGGAGGGCGGTGTGAAGCCTGCTGGGGCGATGGTATAAAGAAGATTGAGATGCACTTTTTACCTGATGTGTATATTACATGTGAGGTATGCAAAGGTAAGCGCTATAATCATGAAACACTGGAAGTGCGGTATAAAGGTAAAAATATCTATGAAGTCCTTGAAATGACTGTTGATGAAGCATATGAGTTTTTTGCAAACATTCCTTCAATAAAATCAAAACTTGAAACATTAAAACGGGTTGGACTTGGGTACATAAAGTTGGGACAGCCTGCAACAACACTGTCAGGTGGTGAGGCACAACGTGTAAAATTGTCAACAGAACTTTCAAAACGGGCTACAGGCAACACATTATATATTCTTGATGAGCCAACCACAGGATTGCACTTTGCTGATGTAGAAAAGCTAATTGATGTTTTGCAAAGCCTTGTAGACAAAGGTAATACTGTGATAGTAATTGAACACAACCTGGATGTGATTAAATGCGCTGATTGGATTATTGATCTTGGTCCTGAGGGTGGCGATGCAGGAGGAAGAATAGTAGCACAAGGAACACCTGAGGAAGTTGCAAAAGTTAAAGAATCATACACAGGACAATTTTTAAGGGAGATTTTGTCCCGCAAATATATAAATTAATTGCATTATTTAACACTATGCAATTATATTGCTTGCTATACCGATAATTATAAAAATATTATAATCAGTTGCAGAGGCTATACTGTGCAAAGACAAATTATAGTTGTTTTTATCGCACTCATTACATTAATTCCATCCATAGGCATCCCCTTAGATAAACAAGTTGCAATTTTTCAGAAAGCTAAAAGTGAAGTAGTGAAGGGAATGTATCACTTCAATGAAATGCATTATCTTGCTGCAATTGAATTTTTCAGAAAAGCTCTGGAAGTGTATCCTGATTACTACACAGCACATGAATATCTGGCCAGGGCATATAAATTGGCTGGCTACACAAATCTTGCACTACAACAATGGCAAATGCTCCTAGATATAGCAAAAGACAATCCACTTATTCAAAACAAAATAGATATGCTTAATTTTCGTGGTTCGCTGTACAGTTCACTTGATAAACCGTTTGAGCTCATTGAAACTGCAGCGTATTTTTCCGTAGATTTAGGAAGATTTCGTTTTTCTTCACCCATTGATATTGCAATCGATAATGACAAGAATATGTATATAACCTCTTTTTCCAATGGCAAGCTTGTAAAGCTTGATCCAAACGGTGAAGGTATTTTTACCCGAACGTACAGTCTTGAAGGAAAATTATATGGCATTGATTACAGGTCTGGGCTCTTGGCTGTTAGCGATTTTGCAAACAATAAAGTATTTGTTATTAACACCGATGGAAAAATAATAAAAACAATTGGAAGCACTGGCAATGCAGAAGGGCAGTTCAACGGCCCTGAAGGAGTATGTTTTGGTGGCGATAGCTCCTTATATGTAGTGGACTCCGGTAACCACCGTGTGCAAAAGTTTGGATTGGACGGACGATTCATCCTGACATTTGGACAATTTGGCGAATATGAAGGACAGCTGAATAAGCCTACTGATGTAGCGGTACGACATGAAAACGTCTATGTTACCGATACAAACAACAAGCGAATAGCTGTGTTTGATGATTCCGGCAATTTCATTGAAAACCTTACACCTGATGAGTTTTTTGTGCCACGTGGCATTTTTATACAGGGTAGTTTGATGGCTGTGAGTGATGAAAAGAAAGGACTTTTTATGTACAATTTTGAAACAGAGCAGTCGCAGTGGTTTACAAGCTGGGAAGGAAAAAAGAAATTTTATCATCTTACTTCAGCGGTAATGGATGACAATGGATTTGTGTATACCTGCAGCAATAAGAATGAAGCTATATATGTATTTTCCCCATTACAACAGCAAATAAGCAACATTGAAGTGGAAGTAACTAATGTTGATGCTAAAAAATTTCCTATTGTTGCAGTGTATTGTAATATCCGGGACCGATATGGAAGACCAATATATGGTTTAACAAAAGATAATTTTACTATCATTGAAGATGGCGCAACTATTACAAACCTAAGTGCGGATTACTTAAAAAACATGATGCCGGCAGCTTCCATGGTGTTATGTGTTGACCGTTCTGGCTCACTTAAGAATTACCACAACGATGTGCCATGGCTAGCTGAGTTTATATTACAGAAGATGCGTAAAAATGATACCTTAAAGATAATAAACTTTGCTCAGGACACATGGGTTGCAAATCCTTATGACTGGAGCAGACGAAGGGCATTAAAAGCACTAAAAGCATTTGATTACGGAAATGGGCGAGATATTGGTAAAGCTTTATACACAGCAATAAGTGATGTATTACCTCAAATGTCACGGCGAGGAGTTATTCTGATCACTGATGGAGAAGCAACAGTGAATGATTTTAGGGCTTATTCGCCCGATATCATCATAGATTATGCAAAGTCGCATTTTGTCCCAGTTTATATTTTAACCTTGAAAACAAAATCGCCATTATTAATGCGTATAGCACAGGAAACGGGTGGTGCAATCTATAAGGGAAGTGAGCTCGATGGTCTACGCACTGTGTATGATGCAATAAAACAAGCAAATGATTATCGCTATGTATTGATATATTCAACTTTTAAAATGAAATCGTTAAAAGGTTGGTGGTCGGATCTTACAGTCAATGTAACATATAAAGGCCAGAAAGGTACTGAGTGGGCAGGTTATTTTGTGCCATAAGTAATATAAATTATTAATAAAAAAAATAGTTGACAAAATATAAAATATGATATCAACTTAAATGATAGGATAAATAAGTAAAAAATATATTAATTTTTTTAACAAATAATCAAATTATTATAGATTAAGAGGACGGATATATTTTTTTAAATATTATTTAGTAAATATTATTTAGCGGAATATTATGCATTTAATTATAAAACCTAAAATATGTGTCTAAATTTGTACAATAGATATACATGCAGTGTTTTTATTTGAAGTGGGTACTAATTTTATTTTAAGGTATAAAAAGTCATGTGTAGAAATAATATGACTCAAAAAATTAGGCTAACCATTGGAATTATTTTTTTATTTTTACTGATTCATTTATTAATTATACCTAAAAATGCTTATAGCACTTATTTAGGAATTGGTGTACAGTATTCATACTCATTTTTAAATTATAAAATAATAAAAGATGATTTTTATGACCTTGATGAATATGAATATACTGAAGAGTACAGTGATTTATCTCAAGTTGGTATAAAAAATAATGCGAAAGCCAGAGAAACTGATTATGGAGTATGCTTGATAATAGATGATGGTGAAGATTTTGAAGAGTTAGGCCATTTACAATTGCGATTGGAATACTATTCTTTTAAAATACCATTTAATACAGTAAATAATTCTATTGAAGGTATTCGTTATGGATTTAATATTAGTTTTGGAATCAACTTGCTTAATTTTGGGTCAGATATTGTATATGCTGCTTTTACAACCGGGGCTTATCTGAGTCAAGGTACTTCTTCAATTAATAAATCAGAATATAATGTTTTTGAAATGCCTCTGGGTATCATTATTGGTAATAAAGTGGCAGTCAGTCAAAATTCTGCAGTTATTATATCAGGAACGTATAATTTTTATAATCACTTTATTAATAATAATGTTTATTTATTAGGTAGTTTAAATTCTGCCAGTGATAGCGTGCTCAATTTTGTAACCAGAAGAAATGAATTTATAATTAATGCAAGTTATGTATATCAATTTGGAGATATATATTATTAATTTCTTTTATTGAATATCTTATGTTGATTTGTATGGAACTAATAAATGAATATTATTTATAACTTAATTGATAAGGTACAAAAAAAATTTTTAGTTTTTCACTTCACAATTTTTTTTATGGGTATTTTTTTGATAATTGTTACTAATGCAAATTCATCGTTTATAGGTTTTGGTGCACAATATTCATTTTCAACATTGAATTATACAATAAATCCAGATGGGATCAATACAAATGTCATCTTTACAGAGGTTGGTCTTGCACAAAATAGTAAAACCTATTCACATGATTATGGTTTTTCTTTGTTCTATGATGACGCTGATGAGTTTGATTATGTTTATAATACTCAACTGAGAGTTGAATACTACCGATTTTATATACCTTTTGAAAAAACAAATAATGCAATTAAAGGAAATAGAGCTGGGCTTATTTTTTTGCTTTCGTATGATATAGTTAATTATGATGAAAATCAGTTCTTTATTGGTATTAATAGTGGTTTTTATTATAGTAAAGGTAAAGATACAAAACATGGTTATAAATATATAACTCTGGAATCGCCATTAGGTATTATAATAGGTGATAAATATAAAATATCTGATTTTGTTACATTGATAGGTACCTTGACATTCAATTTTTATACTAATTTAACATTCAACAATATTTATGCAGAAATATTCAATTCTGTTGAATATAGTTCAGAAACTTTTGTAACTAAAAGGAAGGAGGTGATTTTTGGTTTCAATTGCGCTTACCAGTTATAAACAAAAAAAAAAGTACTTTTTGTAATTTATGTTTGATTTTGAGGTTTAATAAAAATCATTATTCTTGATTTCTTGAGTTAGTGAAGTCAGCAAATTTATTATAATTTTATTGTAATGTAAGGGAGGAGTTATGGCTAAAAAAGCACTACTTTTATTGCTGATCATCTCAGTTTTTGTACAACTTTCCTGTGCAACAACACCAAAAGATTTTAGCAAATTAGCCTTTATATTTGGTAAAATCGAAAATGCTGAAGGTGATATGGCACTAAAATATGTTGATTTCGTTAGTCGCTCTTTTACTGAAAAATCAAAATATTTTGAAGCAGAAGCTCATAAACAAAAAGGCTATTTTTGGTTAAAAGATTTAAAAATGGGATCGTATAGGGCTGTTGGTTTTTTCCAACAAACATTGATGCAGGCTATAGGATTTAGTGGTAGTAGCGGTACTTATTACTCTTTAAATAAATATGGTCATGGACCTTTTCTAGTACGCATCCAAAGACCTGGTGTTTATTACATGGGTACTTATAAATATGGAATAAATCCAAAAAAATTATCGGTAACAGATCTAATTTTAGGGAGCCCAACAACATTTAATATGGTAAAAGTAGAAAATGATGATCCAAAAGAAATATTGGAATGGATTTTAAAAAATAAAATAAGCAAAAAATCACCATGGTACTCAATTATAGAAAAGACTATTAATGAAAGGAGTTGGATTAATGCAGAAGATACTGTTAGATTATAAAATTTATTATATCTTAGTATTAATATTATTTATAGCGGTAATGTTATCCTGCACATCAGGGCAAAATGTGAGTTCTCTATCAAATTTGGATAAAGATGATGTAATATTAGTAGGTAAAGTTATTCTGGATCCCCCATTACATCCTAACGAATATACTAAAATAATTTCAATTAAAGGTTCAACTGGTTATGTATATTTATATTATTCAACAAAAGTAAAGCCGATTGAAAGTTTGGACATTGGTTTATCTCAGATTTCGAATTCAATTAAAACAGAAAATGCAAAAACATTTTATGTAAAGTTCAAAAATCAACCATTGTATTTTTACTATGGGTTTGTTTTGATGGATATTGATACAGATTCAGGTAATGATAGTTATGCGTATTTACCGGCAGGTTGGGTAGTAAATCCACAATCAAATGATAAAGCTGTATATATAGGTACAATTAAATATTATCGAGATGAATTTTTCAGAATAACAAAAGTTGATATAATCGATGAATATGATAATGTTTCAAAAGAATTCTATGAAAAGTATGGAAATACAATTCCACTAAAAAAATCTTTATTAAAATCAATGTAAAAGAATATTTTTCTTAAAAAAGCTTCTGGATGATTAATGCCAGAAGCTTTTTTATATTTAAACTAAAGTATTATTTAAAAGGTATAATTTGAAATTTTGTTGTGTTAATTCAGAAAAGATTAAATGTTTTAACAAACAATCACAAAAGAGCTTTGACTTTAAATAATTAATAATTTGTTGACTATAGCTCCCATTATTTCATACCAGTTGAGGTTGAAATTATTATCACTAAAATAAAATTTTTTATAGCACAAATATTTTTAAAAAAAATAGCATCATTAAATAAAATGAATTCATAAAAATGATTTCTGAAAATAAATTTATCATATTGTAAATATTTAAAAAATTTACATTTTTTAATTGACTTATTATATTGCAATAATACAATACACAAAACAAGGTTGTTATGCCCCTGCCTTAGACCTCTTATCATAAGATACACCTTCAACTATTATCGATCATACTGTTCCCTTGAGATTTATTATATATCAAAAATTCATAATGTGTTCGGCATTTAAGTTCTGTTAACTATCATGCAATACATTAATTATTTAGGAGGAAAGTATGAATAAAATTCTGCGTATTAACATGAGTAGTGCTAACGGCCCAGAAATAAAGGAAGAGCCAATAGGCAACTATGCCGGATTGGGTGGTCGTGGTTTAACCTCTGCAATCATATCAAATGAAGTGCCACCGCTCTGCCACCCTCTGGGTGAAGAAAACAAAATTGTTTTTGCTCCCGGACTTTTGAGTGGCACTGCAGCAGCTATGAGTGGGAGAATTTCTGTTGGATGTAAAAGTCCGCTGACAGGCGGCATTAAGGAATCCAATGCAGGTGGGCAGGCTGCACAGGCTTTGGCTCGTTTAGGATATGCTGCGATAGTTCTTGAAGGCAAACCTGCTGGTGAAGATATGTACAGGATATTCATTAATCAGCAGGGTGTGACAATCGAAAAAGATAATGATATCAAGATGCTCCCAAATTATGACCTAATCGATAAAATGAAGAAAAAATATGGCGACAAGATAGCCTGTATTTCTATAGGGCCAGCGGGTGAGATGAAAATGTCAGCAGCTTCAATAGCTATTACCGACATGGAAGTGCGACCAACACGCCATGCAGGTAGAGGAGGAGTTGGCGCTGTGATGGGTTCAAAAGGTGTTAAGGTGATAGTGATTGATGAAACAGGATTAAAAAACAGAGAACCCAAAGATCCTGAAAAATTCAGAGAAGCAAATAAACGCTGGGTTGACGGTTTGAAGAAACATCCTGTGACTGGGCAGGGATTGCCAGCGTATGGTACAAATGTTTTGGCAAATATTATCAATGAAGCTGGTGCCTATCCTACCAATAACTTTAGTAAAGGACAGTTTGAAGGTGTTTCAAAAATCAGTGGTGAAACGTGTGCTGAGCTAGAAACCAAGCGTGGAGGTGTTGCTACCCATGGCTGCCACAGAGGCTGTGTTATACAGTGTTCGGGAATATATGTTGATAAAAAAGGCAATTATGTAACAAAGCAACCTGAGTACGAAACAGTGTGGGCACATGGTGCAAACTGTGGAATTGATGATTTAGATGTGATAGCAACTCTTGATTACTGGGATGATAATTATGGGCTCGATACAATAGAAATGGGTGCAACGATAGCTGTTGCTATGGAAGCAGGACTTGCAAAGTTTGGCGATGGGAAAGCAGCTATTAAGCTAATTCATGAAGTTGGCAAAGGTACACCTTTGGGAAGGATTCTTGGGAATGGTGCTGCGTTTACTGCAAAAGCGTTTGGTATTGAACGTGCACCGGTTGTCAAAGGACAGGCGATGCCAGCGTATGATCCACGTGCAGTTCAGGGCATTGGGGTGACCTATGCTACCAGCACAATGGGTGCCGATCACACTGCCGGATATGCAATTGCAACCAATATACTCAAAGTTGGTGGATTTGTGGATCCGCTTAAGCCAGAAGGTCAGATAGAATTATCACGCAATTTACAGATAGCAACAGCAGCAATAGATTCAACGGGTATGTGCTTATTTATTGCTTTTGCAATTATGGATCAACCAGAAACATTTCAAGCTATGCTTGATCTTATCAATGCATTCTATGGATGGGATTTGAAAGATTCTGATGTTGTTGAACTGGGTAAAAAAGTATTAAAGATGGAAAGAGATTTTAATGCCCGTGCTGGATTTACAAAATCCCATGATCGGTTGCCTCTTTACTTCAGAAAAGAAAGAATAGCACCACACAACGTAGTATTTGAAGTTAAAGATGAGGAACTGGATCAGGTATTTAATTGGTAAAAATAAAATACAGAGACTACCTATTATAATTGTATAGGTTGTCTCTGTATTATAATGTAAATTTCGAATATATAATGGAATCGGAAAGATATCTTACTCTAAACATGGAAATTCCATCTGCTATAATAAATATATTTACTCCTATTTTACAACGAGGGTTTTATGTTGAATCAGTTGTTGGTATTTCGGTTATGGAATTTCTACTCAATTTTGGTCTGGAAAAGGAATACATACATAATAATATAAAAACAGTATTTTTAAACAGTAAACCGGTAGATGATCTTAATAATGCTATTATAAACGATAATTCAACATTATCATTATCCGGAGCAATGCCAGGACTGGTTGGAGCTGTCATGCGAATCAATAGCCCTTTTCAGTCTTTCAGAATGAGTATATCACATACCACGTCAGACAATGAACAGACACATTCAACTAAACGTACAGGATTGTTAAATATAAAGCTCTTTAACACGGTATTATCGAATACTGCAAATCTTTTTATACAGAATGGTTTTCTTGTAGATAGGGAAGCATTGCTATCGCTTATTTATAATAATAAAAAAGATTTTAAGAAAATGATTATCCGCTCTAATGGTAATAGATTAAATTATGATGATATATGTAAATTACTTTCCAAGCATCGTGATAATGTAATAAAAGTCAAAGGGATAGTGATTGAGTAATATGGTGGTGACAATTAAATTATTTGCTTCATTGCAAAAAGGGCGTTTTGAAGTAAAAGAGTTTACAGTTGATAAACCGCTTACAGTAGATGATATCCGTAAAATGCTGAAAATTTCAAAAAATGAAAAACTAGTTATTCTTATTAATGGCAAACATGCTGAGTTGCATCATAAACTGAAGGATAAGGATGTTATTGCAATTTTTCCACAAATAGGTGGAGGATAATTGTATTTATTTATGTTTATGCAGTAATTCAATCCCACCAATATCCATAATTAAAAAGCGATGAGGATCAAGTCCCTTTTCAGCAATTTTTCTTTTAAGGTCAAGAGCAGGGAAACCGGGTGGTTCTTCGCCAAGTGCAAACGTTCCCCATTGGGTGGGGATGAAATATTTTGCACCAAGGTCATCAAACGCCATGAGTGCTTCATCAACATTCATGTGGACATAGTGCATAAACCATCGTGGATGATATGCTGTTGTAGGAAGCAATGCATAATCAATTTTTGGGAAACGTTTTCCATATTCGCGGTAACCAATAAAATAACCACTATCCCCTGCAATATATATTGTAAGTTGAGGAGATATCAGCATATAACTTGCCCATAAAGTACTATTAGTTGATTGTGAAACACGTTTTGACCAATGTTGTTTAGGAAGAGAAATTATTTTGAATTTGTCACTTATTGAAAATTCCTGCCACCAATCAAGCTCCACTACATTATTGCGTCCAAGTGAAATAAAATAATCCTTCAATCCCAGTGGAACATAGAATACTGCATGGGGAGGTAACTGTTTTATGCTATCTTCATCAAGATGGTCATAGTGGTTATGGGTTATTATAACATTAATCTTTGTTGTTAATTGTTTGAGTTCATTTATTGATATTCCAGGTGGAGTTACGCGTTTTGGGAGCAGTGCTCTGTCAGAAAAAATTGGGTCAACAATAAAGTAGGTTCCATCTATTCTAAATAGAAAAGTGTTATGACCAACCCACATAATGAAATCGGAATCACCAAGAGCTTGTATTCGTTCAAGTGGATTGGCTAAAACTTTTGGTAGGTAACTTTTCTCCTGGTCGGTGTAAGAGTTGGCATTTTTTGTAAATTTCCATTCCAAAAAATTAAAGAAGTTTCTGTCTTTCATGGGCATCCATGGATTGAAATATTTTCCATTTGTAACGTGTGGGGCGTATAACAATGAGGGATTGGTGTTTTTAACCTGGCTGTGCCATTTTTCTTCTGAAAAATCTTTATTTGATGATGAGCAAGATAAAAGCATACCCCCTAAAAGAATATATGATATTATATGTGGAATGTATTGTTTCATTAACTTTAATAGTATGTGATATATTCAATAATCATTTTATCAAATTTATAGTAAAATAAGTGTAAAAAGTTACAAAATAATAATGATAGTTTAAAGAAAATAAAGCGTTACCACGTTAGTAATGGTAACGCTTTATGGGCTGATATAGGGAGCTACGATTTGTTGCTACCCATAGAAAGGCAACAACTTATTGTTTTTGATTATATTCTTTTCAGAAAATATTTGAAACATATTGAAAATTTTTTGCAAAATTGAAATTGAACATTGAATCTTTTCCTGTGTTAAATGTTTAATAACTATCTCCCTGTTAATAAATTGTAAATCATAATGTATAACGAGCTTAGGATGAGTATACTCAACATTATCAACGCCTAAAAGGCTTTTAATATTCATTAGCTGATTTTCGGTCACTGGATTTACACATTTTACTGTATATAAACGTTTGGTTGTTTTCATAGTAATTCTCCTGTGAATATAAAAAATAGTTGCCACTTCCTATTATAAATATACAATAACATGTTACAATTGTTACAAAAATTTTAGAAATTTCTTAAATATTTTATTTCTGAGATAGTTATGGGAAAAATTGACCATCTGGAATCTACAGATTTTAGCGATGATGTGCTTCTAACCGCAAAAGGCGATAAAAAGATTTTTGTTGTGTTTTCTACGTTTGGCGAACGAGAAGCCGAGCTAATTTACCAAAAAGTTTCACTCATTGGTGCCCTACAGTGTGTAGATGCAATTTTTGTATCACACCGTCGTACTTATGATGATAAAATTGAATTAACTGAATCAAAAGCCATAGAAGCAAGTCCAAAAGCAAATGTAATAGTATGTAACCTGGTACACGTACCTGATATGGGTCTTGAGAGGGGCAAGGGGGCTGATATGCGAAGGGCACTGTATTATCTTATAACAAAGCTTAAAGCAGATATTAATAATACCGTTGTAGTGTTTCTTGACGCTGATGTGTTACCTCAATACTTTGGCCCCCATTTTGTACTGGGGCTTGCAGGTGCTGTATTGCAAGGATATGATTTTGCCAAAGCAAGCTTTTGGAGGCAAATGGGAAGGGTAAAAAAATATGTGGCCCAGCCATTATTGTCGGCGATAGCTCATAGTAACCTTGAACCATTGCAAGAATTTGCCTATCCATTAAGCGGTGAGGTTGCTGGTACCCTTTCATTTTTTACAAAAGTAAGCTTTTGGCAGATGTATGGTGTTGAAACAGGAATTAATGTAGATGCAGTGTTGGGTGATTATAAAATTGCTGATGTAAATTTAGGCTTATATGACCACGAACATCATAATGATGTGAATATTCAGAAGATGTCATTTGGTATTATACGAACTTTTTTACTTCAATTAATTGAATATGGATACTTTGAATTAAAAAACGGTGCTGAAATAAGCGATGTGTTCAGGGCACAATACATTGATGAAAAAGGAAAGCGACAATACTTGGAATTTAACCTTTCCGAAAAAAAATATTTTCCTCTATGCACAATTATATAGAAAATTAATCTTCATAAAATTTTCTTTAAGAAATAAATAGTGTAAAGAAAATATTTTTTTGTTGACAGATTTTCTATATATTATATATGAGTAAGTACTCACTCATTATTTTTGTATATAGGGGGAAATTATGGATTATGATTTTATAAAATCACGATTACATCTTTATGCAGTATTACAAAATATTGAAGATCTTGTGCAATATGACGAAAAAGCAAAAAACCTAATTAAGGACTGGGATGTGGTAATAAAATTCAGTGTTAGAAACAGCGGTCATGTATATCTGATTTTTAAAAATGGTACATGCACTGTATCAGAAAAAAGTGATAAAAAGGCTGATATAATGTTATTTTTTACTTCACCAGCACATTTAAATAAGATGTTTGAAGGCAAAGCAAATCCAATTCCCGTAAAAGGAATAACGAAAATTGGATTTTTAACAAAGGAATTTCCAAAACTCACTGAACGGCTTGAATATTTTCTGAAACCTGATGATCACAAACTAAAAGACGGCAC
>JAOAIH010000051.1 GCA_026414805.1 Spirochaetota bacterium
CCCCTACACATAATGCAATGGCCACTATAACAGCAATTATTGGCGACCTTTTTAGAAACTTCATAGGAAATCCCCCTTCAGTATTGATATAATAAAATAAATTATCGTTTTCTATTTAATTAAATAAAATAATTTATGTCAAGACAAATATAGCCAAAATATTTATTAATTGGACAAATTCAATAATGAAATAAAGTTTCTTTCTATAAAAATATATTTACCAAAGTATTATTGCATATTTTTTTTAATGAAGTTTTTTGCCAGTCAGAACTTTTATCTGTTAGTATCTAAAAGTATCATTTGGCAACATTAAGTAAAAAATATTTTTTAATCAATACACTAATACATTAAAAATTATTAATAATAATACGATATATAAAAATGACTCCCCAGTATTGCTTTTTTGTATTTTAATTTTTGCAGCACATTATAAATTATTTATATATAGGCATTTATCCTAAATAAAATCCTACTGGACTGAATTTTTTGTTGATTTTTTATTATATGTATTTATGATGATGTTGTTTATTTCAAATTAATGCAAATTTATTTAATGTTATCATAATGAATAATGATATTGACTTCACTGAAAGTACATATCCTGTAAAATATCTTTTACAGATAGCAAATCTTCATAATACCACACATTCGGTATCTGAATATGTTGCAAAATTAAAAAATATAATTTTTCGTTTGCAGATTCCTGTATTTAATATATCCTGTCTGTCAAATATTGACGGCACTGATCATTTATTAATTTTCCCTGAATTTGCTGTTTTAAAAAAATTTATTCCACAGTTAACAAATGATTGTCTTAATTTTGAATACACTACCATAAATATTAAAAAGCTCATTGCAAATAGGAGTATTTTTAAAAAAAGTATTTTATTCTCCATTTTAAGGGGGTACATTACTATTTCAGATACCATTACTTTTCCTGTAACATCAAATGTGAACAAAACTGTCTACACCTGTGAACAAATTGTAAGTGATTTTTCGCAGGCAAATAAAGACTTATCGCAAATTCTTACTAGTGATATTCAAAAGCAAATCCTTGAATCGCCCTATTTTGGCGGAGTAGTATCATTCCCACTTATCGCAGAAAAAGAAACTATTGGTTCATTTGACATTATTTATCCAAAAGATCATTTAGTTTTAGATGAAAATGAATTTGTGACTCTTGAACTTCTGGCACGCTTGATAGCCAATGGATTGCGCCAGTATCGTTACCAGAATAAAATCATTATTTCTGAAACAAAATATTCATCATTAATCAACGCCATACCCATGGCTCTTTTTGTCATCAACAGAGACTATTCAATTATTGAAACTAATGATGCCTTCAAAGAATGGTTTGCTGTTGAACATCCACTTAATAAAAAGTGTTATGAAATTATAGCATTACAAGATACACCATGCAAGGATTGTGCGGCATCTCGTGTTATGAATCAGGGAACTCCATTAATGCGCGAACAAAAGGTTCCCTATTTTAATGATACGCGTTTTTTTAAATATATCGCATCTCCAATAATAGCTCCATCAGGAACTGTTTCTTCAGTTGTAAATATTCTTGAAGATATTACAACCAGAGTCATCGCAGAAAAGAAGATTGAAAGGTTCAGCTTGACATTAGCCGAAGAAGTTGATAAACAAACAAAAGAATTGAAAGAAAAACAGAAGAAACTTGAATTAGTAACAAATACCTTATACCTTCTAAAACAGGCAAACACAATCAAAGAAAGCATTCATTACATAACAGAATCATTACATACACTGGGAGCAAAATTAAGCATTGTAACATTGTTAAGCAGTGATGTCAATACACTTCAGATAGTTGAAGTATATCCTGATAATCTTCTGCGTACTTTGCAAAATGTTGCTAAGGAAAACATTTTAAATAAGAAGCTCAACTTTGATGAATTTGCTACCATACCTTTTTTTTCAGTTATTAAAAATGGACATGATATCATAATAGAAAGTAAAGATGAGCTGCTGGTACTAATTGAAAATACATTCCCCGGAATTGATGACAATAAAAAAAACTTACTCTTTTCATTATTACAGGATGAAATTATTGCCATCTATCCTATAGGTTCCAAACACCGCATTGAGGGCAGTATAGCGATAGCTCTTGATAAAGAATCAAACAAAGAAAACAAGGATTTTATTGGCATATTACTTAATGCTGCAGCAGTAGAAATCAGCCGCAAGCGTAATCAGGAAGAGCTTGTAAAATCAGAACTTAAGTACCGCAACCTTGTTGAGAACACTCAGGATATTATTTTCTTGTGTACTGCTGAAGGGGAAATTGTATACGGGAATTCTGTTTTTTATAAACTCTTAAATTACCCTGAAAAAAGGAAACCTTCCTTTTTTGATTTTGTTGACCAAAGCGAAAAACATTTACTCCATACTATTATGGATTATTCATTAAAGAGTGGAACAAATCCACAACCTTTTGAAATACAGCTATATAACCGTAATGGCAACTATGCATGGTACGAAGTTGCCATGAGTTTAGTTCCCCTTGACCATACAATTGGTATACAAATAGTTGCTCGCGACATTGAACGTAAGAAACGCATGGAAGCTCATATTCAGAACCTTACAGAATTTCAGGAAAAGATTTTACAGAACGAGATGATAGGAATAATCACAACCGACCTCAATGGAATCATAACAAGCTGGAATAAAGGAGCTTCTACTATATTAGGCTATCAGCCTTTTGAAATTTTAAACACTCCTCTAGCACAACTAATAATTTCTGGAAATAATCAGCATACAAACCCGGTAAACCGTTTTTTACAATCAACAATTAATCAGCCTTATGCAGAAATCAAAATGCAAAAAAAATCCGGTGATATATTAACATCGCTTTGCATGTCATCACTTCTGCATGATGATCATGATATCCCATTTGCTCACCTTTATTTCTTTATTGATATTAGCGAGAAAAAACGACTTGAAGCAGAATCACTTGAACTAAATCAACGACTCCATCATGCACAGATGGTAACTATTGTGTCACTTGCAAAATTAGCTGAATACAGGAACAAAGAAACTGGCATGCATCTTGAACGAATCATGCGATACGTTGAAATTTTGGCTTATGAGCTATCGCACCATGCTGAATATAAAGATTATATAACCCAGGAATATATCAGGGATATTGTAAATTCCTGTTTGCTCCACGACATAGGCAAAGTTGGAGTGCCCGACCATATCTTGCTTAAACCAGGGAAGTTAACTGATTATGAGTTTGAAATAATGAAACAACATACTATAATAGGAGCTGAAACAATTGCAGAAGCTGAGCGAAAGGTTACAGGACGATCATACCTTAATCTTGGGAAAGAAATTGCCTTTTACCACCACGAGCGATGGGATGGCTCAGGATATCCAAAAGGATTAAAAGGACATGAAATTCCTTTATCTGCAAGGATTGTTGCTGTTGCTGATGTATATGATGCACTTGTATCCGAACGCCCCTATAAACGAGCATACCCTCACGAAAAAGCAGTAAAAATTATATCCGAAAAAGCTGGTATTTATTTTGACCCGGTCGTTGTTACAGCGTTTTTAAAACATCACAATAAATTCCTTGAAATAAAAGTTACCTTATCATAGTATAATTATACTTTTTTTAATTCACCTCTTATGCTACTGGTTATCTCTATTGTACCATACATCCCACTCTGTGCAGCACCAGGATTAAACATATACGGTGTTACATTATCATTCATTGCTCTATGCGTATGGCCAAAACATGCAATATCACACCCTAACCGTGTAGCCTCAGACCACACTCCAGTGATATCGTGATGAGCACCAAACAAATCTCCATGTGTAATAAAAAATTTATAACCTTTTATATTCTCTACAATTGTTGTACTGCCATTTATACCACGGGCTCTGTCAATGTTGCCACACACAGTTATTACCTGTACATTCTTTGGTAGTACAACATGAATTAAATCATTTATCCCATCACCACAATGAATCAGCCAATCAAACGTTTTTTCTGCTTCAATGATTTGCTTCAATTTTTGAATGTTTCCATGCGAATCCGATATAACAAGGATCTTCATTATCCATCACTCCATAAAAAAGTTGTTCTATTATGTAACCTACCTTGCAACCAGGCGATAGTTTTTTCACCATTTCGTCGCTAAAAAACCATAACCATGTGAATTGTTCTAAAAAAGACTTGCGTTATTTTTAAACAAAAAGTTCATAGTCATTTAATACAATGATTTTTTATACAAAAACTACACTTTTTTCTCTAACACACGCTATATTATAGTATACATTTATCAAACAGTTTGTTCAAAGTCATCTGAAAGGCAACAATTATATGAAACAGTCTTTAATACGAAATTTTTCTATTATTGCCCACATTGACCATGGCAAGTCAACTCTGGCAGACCGTATCATTGAGCGATGTAATGCCGTTGATCCACGTAACCATGTTGACCAGCTTCTTGACGATATGGATATTGAACGTGAGCGTGGTATTACCATAAAAGCAAATGTTATTACCCTTAACTATCACTCAAAAGATGGTAATATTTATACATTCAATCTTATTGATACACCAGGGCATGTAGATTTTACATACGAAGTTTCACGTGCATTAGCAGCATGTGAGGGAGTTTTGCTTCTTGTTGATGCAACACAGGGCGTTGAAGCACAAACTATAGCCAATATGTATCTTGCACTGGAAAACGATCTTACTATATTACCTGTAATAAACAAAATTGACATGCCCAATGCAGATATCCCCCGTACCAAAGAAAGCATAAAAAAGAGCTTAGGGCTTGATCCTGAAGCTGCTATTTGCGTATCAGCACGAGAAGGAATTGGCATTGATGAATTGTTAGAGAAAATTGTAGAAATTATTCCTGCTCCCAAAGGCAATCCTGATGCTCCCCTTAAAGCATTAATATTTGACTCTTATTTTGACCAGTATGTAGGTGTTGTGACAAAAGTTAGGATATTTGATGGAACAGTAAAAGAAGATGACATGATAATGCTTTTTTCAAACCAAAAGCAATATGAGGTAACCGAAGTTGGCCATTTTAGGTTAAAAAGAGAAAAGCGCCCGCAACTAACCGCAGGAGAAGTTGGGTATATTACAGCAGGGATAAAGCAACTCACAGATACCCGAACTGGCGACACAATAACATCTGCACAAAACCCGGTAGCGCAACCAATCGTAGGATTTAAAGAAGCAAAACCAATGGTATTTTCAGGCCTTTATCCATCAATAAGTGATGATTACGATGATCTGAAAGATGCCCTCTATAAATTAAAATTAAATGATGCAGCACTGTTCTTTGAACCTGACAACTCCTATGCACTGGGTTTTGGATTTAGATGTGGTTATTTGGGTTTGTTGCATATGGAAATTGTACAGGAACGCCTAGAGCGTGAATTTGGCCTTTCGCTTATTACCACTGCTCCAACAGTTGAATATAAAGTAGTATTAACCGACGGTACTACCCTGATGATTGACAATCCGGTAAAAATGCCCGATCCTTCCCAGATTGAGCGCATTGAAGAGCCATATGTTGATGCAACAATCATTACACCATCCGAGTATATTGGCAACATAATGTCACTGGTCAGCGAATGCCGTGGAATACATAAACGAATGGAATACATTGACCAAACTCGTGTACAGTTAACGTATGAAATACCGCTTGCTGAAATAATGTTCAACTTTTATGACAAACTCAAATCATGCACACGTGGCTATGCATCATTTGACTATGAATTTACTGATTACAGAGCTTCTGATATTGTCAAAGTGGATATTCTTGTCAATGAAGAACCAGTTGATGCGCTTTCATTTATGGTTCACAAGGATAAGGCTTATAAGCGGGGGCGAGAAATTATAGAAAAGCTGAAGGACATTATCCCACGACAGCAATTCAGAATACCATTACAGGCGGCGATAGGCTCACGCATCATTGCCCGTGAGAATATTTCACCACTGCGTAAAAATGTCACTGCAAAATGCTACGGTGGAGACATCACCCGTAAACGCAAACTCCTTGAAAAACAGAAAGAAGGCAAGAAGCGCTTGAAACAGATTGGCTCAGTTGAAATTCCACAAGAAGCATTCCTTACTATTTTAAAAATAGATTAATTATTATTAAAAACCCACAGCATAACGCTGTGGGGGTTTTGTTTTTATGCCCAGGTAATGAGCCGTGATTCATATTTTCGTGGCATATCTGTATGCAACGGAATAATCCTTACTGTGAAACCAAACTGCCCTGATTTAAGGCATAGCATCCTGCCTTCATAGGTGTATTTACCGCCACCCAATTCGCCAACCATGAGCATGGGCAAAGCTGCTCCTTCTTCAATCTCGCCCTTCTGATTAAGGTTGCCAAAATACAGCTCCACCTGAACATCAGCAGGTTTCAGTTCACCAAGATTAATAATAGCTTTTGCTTTCAGTTGCGAACCAACAATTATCTCTTTTTTGCTTTCATGAGTAATAGATTCAACATACACCTGTGACCATTTTTGGCGTATCTGTTGTTTCCATTTTGCCAATTCACGCGAGACTTTAAAATCATCTTTACTAAATTTAATGTAATTATCATAGGCCGTAAGGTAGTACATTTCAGTATACTCTTTTACCATCCTATTTGTATTAAATTGAGGTAAGATTGTTTTCATGGATTCTTTAATTCTGCGTACCCACTCACGCGGTATCCCATCAGCACCCCTTGTATAAAAGAGCGGAATGACTTCCTGTTCCAGAATATTATACAGCGACAGGCTTTCCACCTCATCCTGATATTCCGGATCCTGATATTCCTCTCCTTTGCCTATTGCCCATCCATTATTCCCATTGAATGCCTCGGGCCACCATCCATCAAGCACACTAATATTAAGAGCACCATTGGGTACTACTTTCATTCCACTGGTACCAGATGCTTCTTGAGGCCGTATTGGTGTATTAAGCCATACATCAACACCCTGAACCAGGTATCGCGCAATATTAATATCATAATCCTCAAGGAATACTATCCTGCTTCTAAAACGGTCATCTCTGCCAAGGTGTATAATACGTTTGATTAATTCTTTGCCCATATTGTCCCGGGGATGAGCTTTACCAGCAAAAATAATCTGTACAGGTTTCTCCTTATCAAGCAATATGCGCTCCAGGCGCTGCATATCCTTCAATAATAGCGTTGCACGCTTGTACGTGGCAAAACGCCGCGCAAATCCTATTGTTAGTGCTTCTGAATCAAGAACCGAATCTGCTTTTTCAACTTCTGCACGCGGAGCTCCGCGAGCAATCAATTGTTCTCGCAACTTCTTTCGTGCAAAAGCCACTACACGCTCTCTTAGACGCTCACGGCAACGCCATAATTCAGAATCAGGTATGGTGTCTATATTCTTCCATATTGTTTTATCAACAGGGTTATCAATCCACCGGGGACCTAAATAGCGATTGAACAAACGCATCATTTCATCTGAGGTCCAGGAAAGTATCTGCACGCCATTTGTTACATGGTGGATGGGAACTTCATTGACAGGTAACCCGGGCCATATATTGCACCACATTTTCCGTGAAACAGAACCATGTAATTTTGATACACCATTACAGTGCGCAGCAGTTTTGATAGCCAGTACAGTCATACAGAATGTTTCAAGTTTATCCTGCGGATTTTCCCTTCCTAACCCTAAAAATTCTTCACGTGTTATTCCCAATTTATGATAATAATGTGAAAGATATTTATCAATCAACTCAGGAGAAAACCGGTCATTGCCTGCAGGCACGGGTGTATGAGTAGTAAATACAGTACTGGCAGTCACAAATTCCAATGCTTCATTAAAATTCATTTTATGTGTAACCATTGCATCATAGATGCGCTCTATACTTAAAAATGCAGAATGTCCTTCATTCATATGGTATACAGAAATATTTTTACCCAAAGCCTTGAGCATTCTATAGCCGCCAATTCCTAAAAGCATCTCCTGTTTTATACGCATTTCTACATCACCACCGTAGAGCTGATCTGTTATTGTACGGTCCTCAATGCTATTTTCATTTATATTAGTATCTAGCAAATACAATCGTATTCTGCCAATAATACATTCCCACACCTGTGCATACACATTTCTGCCCGGGAATTCCACCTCAATGATAAGAGGTTTATCATCTTTCATTACCAATTGCAAGGGAAGGTTATGAAAATCAGTTTCTGGATACCGCTCCTGTTGCCATCCATCTATATTTAAATATTGATGAAAATACCCCAATCTATATAAAAGGCCAACTGCAAAAAAAGGTAATCCCAATTCACTTGCTGATTTTATGTGGTCTCCTGCCAGTACACCAAGTCCCCCAGAATATATTGGAAGGCATTCATGAATACCAAATTCTGCACTAAAATATGCAATTTGCATATCCTTATATGTTGGATAGGCTTCCTCAAACCATGATTTTTTTGTCAGGTGCCACTCCAGTTCTTCTGAAACCCGTTTTAAGTGCGCCATAAAACTTTCCGAATCAGCAGCCTCATCAAGCTCGGATTGTGAAAGCATACCAAGAAGGGCTACAGGATTGTGATTTGAATCGCGCCATAATTCTACGTTAAGTCTGCGAAATAATTCAATAGCTTCAAAGTTCCATACCCACCACAAGTTATATGCAATAGTCTTCAATGGTTTAAGATTGTCTGGCAAATATGGATATACTCTGAATGTCTGTATTGTCCCCATAGTCCCTCACTTACTGTAAAATTTTTCTAATAATACATTTGAGCATAATGCAAGTCAAGATTTTAATCAATCACCTTATGATAAATTTACTATGAGCTATCGCATAAATTATAAAAAGAAAAATAAAAAATTAATGATATATTATGTATGCGATAGTTACTGTTAATGAATGTAATACTGATGTCCATTATATTAGTAAAGGTTTTTTATGGATTTTACAATCGTAATGTATCAGTATCCCCTGGGAACTTTTCTGACACATGAAATTGTCAACAAACTCCGCATTATAAAACCCCATTTTATATGCTTCCCAGAATATTTTTTTGTAAACAAAAAACTGGGAAATCACATGCAAACACCTCATAACCAGTCATTGCAGTTAAAGCGTATGCAATTATTATCACGTCAGCTTGAGACAGTAGTAATTGGCGGCACTATGCCCGAGCTTAATGGAAAAATGCTGCATAATACAACATTTGTATTCTATAATGGTGACCTGCTTGGGTTTTACCGTAAACAAAACCTTTTCTTTGCTGAAGAAGGAAAGATAACTCCCGGCAATGGCCATGTTATTTTTAGAGCGTATGGCATACGCTTCAGCGTATTGATCTGTGCTGATGTATTTAAGGACGAAAATTTCATAGCTCTGAAAGAATTGGGTGCACAAATAATCTTTATACCCACATTTTCACTTTTTCGTAATGAAACTGTTGAAGAAAAATTTAAACGCGACCAAGATATTTTTGTCCGTGGTGCAAAGCTTGCTAATGCCATACTGGTAAAAGTATGTGGTGTTAAATCCGATTATAAAAACTTTCTGCAAGCGCGCAGCCTCATTGCTTCTCCTGATGGCATTCTCTATAGGGTTGAACCTGACCAAGAAGACAAGGCAATGCTTATAGTAAATACTGTCAGTATATGATTAATACTTGTAAATCTATAAATAGTTAATATCACTTTTTGTTACACATAAAGTGTTCTTTTATATTCTTAAAAACCATTATAAAGATATATTGTTTTTTTTCAAAACATATATTAATTTGTAATTGACATAGTTATAAGACCATGGTCATATAACTATGATCACTTTCTATATAAGGAAATTTATCATGAAGTTAATATCAAAATCAAAATTAAAACCAAATTTACTTAAAATATTGAGAGATATTGAAAAAAGTGGTGACGATGTCATAATAACCGATAGGGGTAAACCTGTTTTAAAAATTACCCGGTATTCAGAACATACTGATGATGTTCTAAGATTTTTAAAAAACTCAATAAAAGATTATAAAAAACCAACAGAACCTGTAGGGATAGATGATTGGGATATTTTACCATGATTTTAATTGACACACATGTATGCATCTGGTGGATACAGGAATCTACTGATATTCCAAAAGATGTAAAAACGAAAATAAAATCCGCACAGAAACGAAATAATATTTTTATATCATCTATAAGCATATGGGAAATAGCTATGCTTATAAAATATAACAGGCTCACACTTACAGTTCCATTATCTGAGTGGATAAAAAAATTGGAAAGCGTTCCCTATTTTAAATTTATTCCCGTAGACAATGCAATAGCTGAACATTCAGTTAATTTACCCGGAGAATTTCACAAAGACCCTGCTGACAGAATAATTGTAGCCACTTCAAGAATACATAATATCCCTTTAATCACCAGCGACGAAAAAATATTAAACTATCCTTATGTAAAAACAATCTGGAAGTAAGTTTATCGTGACAAAGCCATTTCAATTATTTTAAAAAGCCCGATAATTGCTATAAACCACATCCCAAGAGCTATCACCTTAAACCATACGCTACTAGAAACAATTTTTAAATTATAGCTACTATCATCAACATATCCTGAATCCGTAAAAATTGAAAATATATAAGGAAAACCGATAGCAGCAAAAAAACCTGTAACATTCCACCACATCCATGAGACAGAAGGTAAAAACTGCCAAATATACACATTTACCAGAATGCCAGTTATAAAACCCGCTACAACTGTTGACTGATGAATCTTTTTATTGGATATCATCCCAACAATGAATACTGCACAAATTGGCCCATATAACAGCGAACCAATTTTATTAACCAGCTCCACCACAGTTTCACTACTCCCTGCAAAGTTTACTGCAAACAGTGTGGTTATGATTCCCCATACAATAGTTAATAGTCGTGATATCAACAATTTTGTTTTATCATTTATGAAGTCTACTTTTGGATATATCATCTTTATTACATCATTATAAGTGATAGCACTTAATGAATTAATTGCAGAATCCATGCTTGACATTGATGCAGCCAGAATACCGGAAACCACTACACCTTTCAAACCAGATGGGATATAGTGTTTAATAAATACAGGCACTAGCATATCAGGTTTCTTGTTTGATAGTATTGTTTGCAGTGTAGTATCAATCGATAAAAGTAATAATAATAAAAACCCTAAAAAGGAATATAACAATACAATACTAAATCGCAGCATGATATTAATTATAGCTGCATTCTGTGCAGCATTGATATTTTCACACGAAAGAAAACGCTGTGCCTGGCTCTGATCAAATCCATAATATGAAATGTATAAAAATAAACCACCACACAACATTGGAGCAAGTGTGAATGTATTTCCATCAGTAATACCAACAGACGAGTAATTAATTATCTTCAATCGCTGATAATCAATTATGTACCAAACATGCCCATTTATTACATATATAATTACAATACAAAATATGGTTGTACTGAAAAGTAATACTATAAATTGTATTACATCAGTGTAAATATCAGCAAGGATTCCCCCTATGGATGTATAAATGAGGGATACAAGGGAGATAGCAATAATAGAAATATAAAGATTGATTCCAATTAAGACACTGACAACATACGAAGTTGCAACAATAGCTACTCCTGTAGCAAGCGAGCGGCTAAGTAAAAAAACTATAGCAAGTATAACACGTGTAGATAGTCCAAATCGTCTATGCAGCCATTCATAAATGGAGAAACTTTTATACGACCTGAATGTAGGTATTACAAATAAAATAAGAAATATCATTGATAGTGGGAGGGCTAACTCATATTGTAACCACGTCAGCCCTCCATTTTGTTTCATAGCAATAAAGGCTGGTACTCCAATCAGGCTTATAGCACTCACCTGATTGGCAGCTAGTGAAGCACCGGTCAACCACGATGATGCTTTTTGCGAAGCTACATAATAGTCAGCCTGATTTTTTTGTCTTTTCCCAACTACATACCCTATTCCAACAACACAAATGCTATATACTACAATAATTACCCAATCAATAAGTGCCATTAGAAACTAATATAAAATGCCCTCTAATTTTGACCGTATAAACTGGGGCAATGCAAAAGCTCCTCTATGTATATCAGCATTATAATATCTGAGTTGGGGAATTAGTGCTTTTGCCTTTTCTTCTTTAAAATCCTTTATGGGATGATATTTCTTTGAACAGAAGGAGAAGCCAATCATACCACTTGGATAGGTAGGTACCATAGTATAATAATATGAAGGTACTTTAAAATATTTCTTATTATATTGTGCCAGTGTCACAATAACATTTGGATGATAGAATATCGATTCGGACTGTGTTGATGCAATCCCATCATCATCAAGACATTCACTTAAATTTTTATAAAATTCTTCAGAAAACAGAACTGCAGCCGGCCCAATAGGATCAGAAGAATCGACAAGTATAATATCATAAGCTTTTTTTCTGTCAGCTATAAACTTTGCTCCATCTTCAGTATACACTGTTACACGTGGATCATCAAATGAACATGACAATGATGGCATATATTCCCGACAAAGGCGTATGACATCACCATCTATCTCACATATATCAGCTTTTTCCACCTCTTTGTGTTTCAGAACTTCGCGTAATGTGCCACCATCCCCTCCTCCAATTACAAGAACTCGTTTTGGATTGGGATGCACACACATAGGAACGTGTGCAATCATTTCATGATACCCCATTTCATCCACTTCAGTTGTCATAAAAACGCCATCAAGCACTAGCATTCTGCCAAAAGCTTTAGTATCGTATATTTCAATTTTCTGAAACTTAGAATCATAGGTTGCCAATTTATTGGTAACCTTTAGTTTCATGGTTCTTCCATTTTCCATTTCATAGACTTCATCAATCCATACGCTTGATTCAAAGGGCATGTTATACCTCCTCTATGTAGTATTATAGAAAAAGTGAATGTAGCTTTGATAACAAGCTGGTAGGTTTTTTTAAATTAAGGGGACAAGTACTCCTCCCCTGTCCCCTTAACTATAAATTACTTTCTTAACGCAACATTAAGAGTATAGTCACTACCCTTAAAGTAGCTTAACGAAAACTGGGCAGCCACTTCCGGGTCATAATATTTGCAGCTGAATATATCAATGTACGCGGTGTTAGTCAGATTTGCAAAGTGACCTGATATCATTGAAGTCTCAATTAGCTGCACCATTGAAAAACCAGCAACACGCTCATCCTCACCAAAATGAACAACCTGTGTTTCTCCAAATCGCTTCATTTGGATCAGATCGCACAGCTGAATCGCATACTGCCGTATCATCTCTGCATCTCGGATTATATCCGGATCACAGTTATGAATATCAACACTGCAATACAAACCCCATGCTCCCAATTTTTCAAACTGGTCAATGGTCGGAATAGTTTTAAGTATGTCGTTAGTCAATGTAGTTAACATTTTCCACCTCCCGAATTACTGGCACATTTTTAACCTTGCTATCGCTCAACACCCCTCTTCGCATCTCATACAGAACACACCGCTCTGCTTCCAGCTGTTCAGTGATATAGTCGATAGCTACTCTGTAATCGTGATCTCCGCAGGTGAAGACGTCAACCGCTGCATACCCATATTCCGGCCATGTATGGATTGTGATATGCGACTCGGCTATGACGATTACTCCGCTAATACCGTATGGAGAAAATTTATGAAAGAATGGTTGGATGATAGTGGCTTTAGAGAGTTCGGCTGCGGCCGTTAACACCTCCTCAACCTTTTTTAAATTGTTAATGTGAAACTCGTTGCAGTTGAAGAGTTCCGCAATAATGTGTGTACCTAAACCCTCCATGGGCAACCACCTCATTTTATAAAATCACCTACACTACGGTGAGTGTATGCATTAAGAATGGTTTTTAAGGTTTACTTAAATTCGCCACCCTGGGGATTATAAATTCCTTTGGGTTTTTTGCGCTCTTACATAATCAAAATGCTAAAACCAATAGGTTTTAGCCCTTAAATAATATCACCCCCTCTGCTCAAAGAGAACATTGACAGTATTATATCACATTACAAAATTTCAACAATAATATTAATAAAAATTAAAATTTTTTAAAAAAATTAAAGATAAAATTTTAAAAAAATTATAATATTCAATGAATGTTAAAAGCATTGCTAAAACAAGCAATTGGTATTACTTTATGTATCCTTCTTCTATAGCGTGATTTTATATATTTGATATTATAAAAAATAAATAAGATGAATAATAAAGATTTTGAAAAATGATTGACTACAATGTATATTATAAATAGATTGTCAATCCATTACATTGATCGCGCGGTGGAGCAGCTGGTAGCTCGTTGGGCTCATAACCCAAAGGTCGCAGGTTCAAATCCTGCCCGCGCTACCAAGGCGGAGTAGCTCAGTTGGTTAGAGCACACGGCTCATATCCGTGGTGTGGGGGGTTCGAGTCCCTCCTCCGCTACATTATCGCTACATTATATTTAATATTTATTAACTTTCCTGCAATCATCGCATAAACCATGCGATGTTTTTCTATTTACATATGAATCAAAATATTTTTCTAATGGAATCCACTTCCCTTCCACATAAATCTTATGGCAACTGGCACATATTCTTATGTATGATTCCAATCTTTTTAATTTTAATAATACTTTTACAGTATGATATACCAATACTCCAAAAACAATTGTAAAAATTATTGTTTCCAAAAAACTTTCTTGATAATTTACCGGTGTTGGTTCTGCATTTAATAATAAATATGGCAAATCAAATAGTTCTTCGGACCATAAAAATGAAATAACAATGAAAAACGCAATAATTTCAACAATAACAATTTTACGGATTACATTACGATTTTTCATAATCTTTCCTTAAATTTATTTTAGTATTTGCATTAACAATGGTTTTGATAATGTAATAGCAGATTCCGGGCATATTTCCATACAACAATAACACCGTATACATTGTGAATAATTGTAGTGTGGTACCTTATTGCCATTAACTGCACTGCTAATAGCTTTAACAGGGCAGATTTGCTTACACTGATAACATAGTGTACATTTTAAAGGATCCGGTACTGGTTTTGCTATCAAGAGATTTTTTAATAATTTATGTACTACTGGTATGCCAAGAATTTTTGTTGAACCTGATTTCTTTGGAGGAATAAATCTGCGCCCTTTTGAAACTTCATTATCCCTGATAATTGTAATTTGTTCCAGTGGTGGGCATAAACCCCTTTTTACCCCCATAGTGATGGTTGGCATGTTTTGTAATTCAAAGCCTGCCTGCTGCGATATAGCATAATCAAGCGCAATTGCATTATATGATACACCAATGAGTCCTAAAAATGCTGGCGTTCCCGAAGGGCCAGGACCATCTCCTTCCATAATGGTTATCGCATCAACTACATGTACGATGGTTCTTGGTATTTTAGTATCTGTGTAAAACGCTTCATATAAATCAAGAAGCATCTGAGCAAAATCATCCCTAGTTTTTGCTTTGATATGCCATTGGGACTTTTTTAATCCGTGAATAGTACCAAATAAATTCTTTACTGCACATGTTATGTGTGTTAGTGCATGAGTCTTGAATTTTGGAAGGTTAAAGATAATATCGCATTCAGAAAGAATTTTTGGTACTTCAAATCGTTTAAAGTGATGGGCATTTTCATTGTGTATTATCATGTAATCTGATGTATCAGCAACCAATACATCTTCCTCAGTAACTATCGCATCATATCCTGTTTTTTTCATTACTCTTTGTAATGATTGGACAGCTGGTGATTCAATTAAGACCGGGAATCCCCCATACTGTTTAATAATCTGCACTATTGCCTTGAAAAAAGCAGGATGAGTGATGACTGCCGATTCAGGCGATGCAGATGTCAAAAGATTAGGTTTAACTGCAACTTTGGCATTATACAATTTTGAAAAGTCAAATTGTAATTCCTGCAACGCCGAAATAACTTTAATTTTGATTGCATCTACATCATATTGTGTACATTCTCTAACTATTACCTTCATATTACTTCCCATAAATTAAATGATAATACAGCATAATCAATATAAAAATCAATATTGTTTCACTTCAATAAATATTGCCTGCATTACAACAATCTTTTGGCCAATAACATTTGTGATAATTCCTTCAACAGATACTATCGAGCCGTTTTGAATTTGTAAAGCTTTTGGTGCAAATACTTCTACAATACCATCAAATCTATTATCTGAATAATTAATAAGCAACTGAAAAGAAATGCCATTATTTTTTTTATAATTTGCCACTTTGCCCTGCCATTTGACATTTATGCCTTTATACAAATATGGCTTGTTCATTACGTCATTGTAGGAGAAAGTTGCTACTGTACGATCTTTATTCCGGTTTATAAAATCTTTTAAAAATGCAACTCGTTCTTTTACTCTGAAATTAGCATTACTGGCATCGATCTTATTCAAAAGTATCATTGCATCATTTTCCTTGCCTTCTTTGATGAGCCACTTTGCACGATTGAAATCACGGATACATTCTTCATTTGAAGCATAAAATTCAGGGGTGCGCGTTTTCTGTATTTTATCAATGATATCATAGTGCATACCATCAAGTGAAACCTGTGATATATCCTCATAATTTTTTACATCAGAATGACCAAATAGGTGTTGAATTTTTTCTTCAATGAGTTTGGCAAGCGGTGAAGGGAAAAAGAGGATGCCAAGCAAAAGAATCGTCCCTCCAATTATTACCATAACTATAGCATTTACATTTATCTTAAACGGTTTTCTGTATGTTGCTCTTTTGATTTTACCAGGTTGTTTTATTTCAACAAAATCTTTCAATTTAGCTTTTTTTTGAAATTGTTCAAAATCAGTTGCTGCTTGTATATTTGCAATGATTTTAACTATTTTTTTGTTGTCAGGTATAAATTTTAAAATTTCAACATACCCTGAACACGCTTCGTCTTTTGTTTTTGCAGCTTTTAGGAGTAGAAATGCCTGTACTTCTAATAGCGGAATATACCCTGAATATTGACGGATAGCTTTTCGTAAAACAGTTTCTGCCTGCATTAATTTATCAGTAAACAAATACGACAATACCAATAAAAAATAATCATAAGGATTATTTGAAATATTTATATTTTTTTCTAATAACTGGATGGCAACTACATACGAGCCTTTTTTGAATGCTTTATATGCTTCTTTGGTTATTATTTCAGACTTCACATTGAAAATCTTTTTAATTTAATTTTTTAATTATAGTGTTTAACGTGTGCCACCTGTTTTAGCATGATACGATGTTAATTTGGAAATAGTGATACTTCTAATAGTAATGTCACATATAAAACTATTTTTTAACACGTTCTACATATTCGCCTGTACGGGTATCAACTTTGATAAAATCTCCTTCATTGACAAAAATAGGAACCTGAACAGTTGCACCGGTTTCAACAGTAACTGGTTTCAATACATTGGTAGCGGTGTCACCCTTTACCCCGGGTTCAGCATATGTTACTTTCAGTACTACAAATATTGGCGGCTCAATAGATAATATCTCTTCATCATGCATAGTAGCTTCAACACTGTCACCTTCCTTGATATAATTAAGCAGATTTGAAGCTTTTTTCTTATCTACATGGATTTGATCATAACTTTGAGTATCCATAAAAACCAGAGAATCACCTTCATCATACAGGTATTGTAGTGTCTTTTTCTCAACACGTACATCTTCAACCTTTTCACCGCCTTTGAACTTTCTATCTACAATTATGCCCTTTGTTAATGATTTTAATTTTGTCTGGACAAATGCACCACCACGACCCAATTTTACATGCTGGTATTCAACAACTGAATATAAATCGCCATCAACTTTAATAACCGTACCATTACGTAAATCATTACTTGTTATCATGCAGTATAACTCCCCTTTAATTCATAGAATTAATTTAACAATCACAAAATAATTACTTCTTTAGTGCTTTTTGTTAACACTTCATGCCCAGATGCAGTAACCAAAACCATATCTTCTATACGCACGCCCCCTTTTTTGGGGATATATATTCCAGGCTCAACGGTAATTATCATGCCTTTTTTAAGCGCAACAGCTCCATTCTGTTTCACAGCTGGGATCTCATGAACATCAAGCCCAACACCATGTCCAAGCGAATGGCCAAATAATCCTGCATATCCTTTAGCAGCTATAAAATCCCGTGCAATACTGTCAAGTTTATTTGTGGTCAAGCCTGCTTTTATTGCATCAACAGCTTTCTGTTGGGCTTCTTTTACCACAGCATATATTGTGCTTATGCTTTCAGGAATACTATTAACAAAAACTGTACGAGTAATATCAGAACAATAACCTCTGTACACACATCCCATATCAATAAGCACAGGTTCCCCAGAGCGTATTTTTTTGCTCCCAGTTTTATAATGAGGCATTGACGACCCTGCACCCGATGCAACTATAGTTTCAAATGAAGTACCCTGGCATCCATGTCTTTTATAAAAATATTCTATCTCAACAGCAATGTCCCATTCAGTAACACCAGGCTTAATAAATTTTAATATATGGTAGAAACATTTATCAGTTATCTGAGCAGCCTTTTTAATATTATCTATCTCATCGTCATCCTTTATGACACGTAGCTCATTTACTACATCTCCCCCATAATTAATAGCAACCCCCTCGCATTCTTCTTTCAGCATTCTATACTGCGATAGAGTAAACGAATGCTCTTCTAGAAATATCTTTTTTATTTTCTTTTTTTTCAATATAGATTTCACTGAATTGAAAATATCCTTTTGTTGCAAAACAAAATGCACGTTTTCTGGAAGTGTCATTAAAGCATATTCTTCATACCGTGAATCAGAAATAAAAACCGTCTCATCTTCAAAAAAAATGAGATACCCATACGTTCCATCAAAGCCAGTACAATATTTAATATTAACCAGGCTTGCAATCATATATGGGAACTGATTTTTTTCTGATATGCGTTTGTGAATTTTTTTTATTCTTGTCCGATAGTTCATGGTATTACATTTTACTTTGAATAATTATCTATATAATGCAATAAAGCCTTTAATGCCAGTATATACGAATAATATCCAAAGCCACAAATCTGTCCAATGCATACAGGTGCAATATACGAATGCCGGCGGAAACGTTCACGTGAATGGATATTGGACAGATGGACTTCCACAGTAGGAAGCCCCGTTGATGCTATACAATCACGTATAGCTATAGAAGTATGGGTATATGCCCCGGGATTAATAACAAAACCGTCACAATTCCTATTTTTTTGAATATAATCAATAATTTCACCTTCACTGTTTGATTGGAAACAATTAACCTCGCACTTCTGAGATTTTGCAAATTCAAATATTTTGTTATTAATGTCTTCCAGTGTTAATGTACCATATATGGCAGGTTCTCTTTCACCTAGAAGATTTAAATTGGGGCCATGAATAACATGAATAATAATTTGTTTCATAGATTCCTCTAAAAATAATACAATAACCTTAAAATATTTTTAAAAACCATATTGAGTAATTAGATGAGTTGCCTTTATTTTTGCAAGTACATTTGAATCTTCACTAACTATCGAATAAAGCAAATCTCGGGATTCATCTGTTTTTCCTGATTCATACAAAAGCATCGATATATATATTCTGGCATAAGAATAATTATTGGCATTAACATCAGTTTTAGCCACATATAGATCAAAATAGCGTTTGGCTATCCCTAAATTTCGTTGTATAAACATATATATTAATCCTGCATAATATAATGATTCATGTGCATATTCATCGTCATATCGTGAAGCAATGGTAAAATAATTCAAAGCCTGAGTATAATTACTATTTTTATACAAAAGCAAGCCATAATAATAATTAGACAATGAAATTAATTTATTCCTTTTTACTCCGTATGTGTAAATGTTCTGATAATTCTTTCTATCATTCTGTTCATAGTAATATAATAATAAATATTTGATAATATCATCTGCGTATTCAGTTTTTATAATAGTATTAAGTTTTCCCAGCGATATGTTTAAAGCCTTATCATAATTACCCAGATTAAAATAAGCAATTGCCATAATACTGTATTGCACATTTTCAACTTCTTTCTTTCGTATATATTGAATCAGTTCAAGAGCTTTTTCAAATTCTTTGCGTTCTAGGTAAATCTGTGCCAGGCTAATTTTTGCATCATCCGACTTACTGCTATCAGGTTTTTTTAGCAAAACTTTGGAATAATAATCTATTGCCATAGTATTATCCCCATTTAACCTGTAATACTGTGCTATTGAATAGCAAACCGTGACGTAATAATTTTCTTCATCTTCAACATAAGGGATAATTTCAATAGCTATATCTGGTTGACGGTTGTTTAATGCCGTATCAGCAATAATTAACAAATCATCTTTGTTATAGTCTTGAAGTGGAACTTTCATGAAATACAGCAATGCTGTTGTATAATCTTTAATTGCATATAAACTTTTTGCCAGCCATTTAATTAATAATTTTGTTGTCAAATCATCAATATTCAAATAATCACTACCCTGCAATATTTTAATAATTGTATGATACTGTTTCAATTCATAAAGAGATAATACATAAAATAATAGTACCGAACGCTCACGGGGTCTTCCTTTAGTAGCTAAATACTGTGCATAATAGTTTGCTGCTGCTTGATAGTTTTTCTTTTTATACGCTTCATCTCCTTTTTCTATAAATACCTTACCTGCAGTTATAGAAGTATAATAGTTTTTGGTAATAAATGAATAATATTTATCAACATTTACACCCTGCTCTTTTAAAACTATCGACAAATCATAGATAACTTCTTCCAATCCTACCTTCTTTGGGAAACGAGTTATCAATTGGTCCATAGCTTCCGTTGCTTTTTGAGTATTTTTAATTTTTATATATGATTCTGCCAACAAAATTAATACTTCATATCTGTTTTCAATCTTCTGATTTTTTAGATATTTATTCCCATATTCTATTGCATCATTGTATCGTTCTCTTTTAAAAGCATCGATAGCTTTCACATAATCAAGTTCTATCAAAAATTGTGAAAACGGGTTATTTTCCTTGATTGCTTCAAATGTTTCAAGCGCTTTTGTTATGTCCCCCTGAATTACATAGACCTGAGCCAATAAAAAAAGCATTTCATCTCTATTTTCTTCATATTGGTATTTTTCGAGCATGAAATCTAAAAGTCGTTTGGCATCATCATAGCGCGCAGTGGTTATGTATAATCTGGTTAATGTCATCATTACATATTTTTGATTTTCCGGCTCACTGATAGAAGTGGCATTTTCCAGATATGGGATTGCTTTTTCATTATTATTATTTTTTAGATATACTTTTGCCAACTCAAATGATGCTTTGCTTCTTAATTCTATATCGTTGCTATTTGTATACACTTCTTCTAGCAATGCTATCCCTTCATCCAAATCCTTGGTATTTAAAAGTATTTTTCCTAATTCGTATTTTGCATTATAATGATATGGCACATCATCAGTAGAAATCATAATATATGATTTTAAATTTAAACGTGCATTATAGATATCACCCAACGCTATATATGACAGGGCTTTAAAATATTGTACGCTCATAAAAGATGGAAGGCGTAACATGCTGTCAGGAATTTCATTTAAATATTTAATTGCCTGCCAGTGTTTTCCCATAAGCTGATATATCCTGCCAACCAATAGCCTTGCTTTGGATGCAATAGTAGTATCGCTGGTAGCATGAATTAAAGGTTCAAGCATATCCAGCGCTTCATCATACCGTTCACTTAAGAATAATGCTTCACCAATTTTTATTATTCTATTACTGTCTTCATATTTTTTTGAACTGATAGTTAATGCTTTTTTCCATTCTATGATTGCTTCGTCATATCGTTTTTGATTGAAGTATATTTCCCCTATACGATCATATGCATTGATAATAAGCTGCTTATTTTTACTTTGGGCAATAAATCTATTGTATTCTTCTATAGATTTAATGTAATCATTCAGAAAAAAATATGACTCGGCTATCCAGTACCGTGCTTCACTGCATAGATCAGGTGTAGTGCATAAAAGAAGGAATCTGTTTAACTCAAATATAGCTGAGCGATATTGTTTTTGATAAAATATCGACAATGCTAAATAATACCATGCTTTATCTTTATATGAATCATTTGCATCAATTATCTTTCTGAATATCAACTCTGATGACCCATAATTCCCCATCCTGAAGGCTTCCATCCCTTGCTCAAATAGCTGGGAACTTTCAATTGCATACAAAGCTATTCTAGTAATTATCAAAAAAATATATATAGTGAATACTATCCTTTTCATTCAAGCCCTGCAAATGATAATAGTTTTGTTAAAATATAATTTGTTGCCATTGTTCGTATCTGTTCACGGCTACCTGCAAATTGTATCTGTGTGGTAAACGTAGTGTCCCCTGCAATGCCAAAGCAAACTAACCCAACTGGTTTATCTTTACTTCCACCATCTGGTCCTGCTATACCTGTTGTTGAAATTCCAAAATCAGCATCAAATTTTTCTTTAACGCCCTCAGCCATTTCCAAAGCTGTCTGCTGACTCACCGCACCGAATTTTTGTAATGTACTGGAACTAACATCTAATTGCGATATCTTTACTTGATTGCTGTATGCAACAATGCCACCTAAAAAAACACTAGAAGATCCTGGAATATCAGTAATCCTTTTGGCAATAAGGCCACCGGTACACGATTCAGCTATGGCTATTGTTTTCCCATGCTTTGAAAATATCTTCACAATCTTTTCTTCTAATGAATTATATCCATATAATAATTTGGAACCAAAAAGTTTTTTTGCTTTATCTACAATTATATCAACCGGCAAATCATTTTCTCTGGCACCAAGCATCACAGTGGTCACACCAGCCTCATATGTTATTGATACATCTATATTTTTGTGAGTGGCAATAATAGCGTTAATTGTCGAATCCACTTCAGCTTCACGCATCATAACCACTTTGAATGTCACAGATTGCTTTTGTTTCAATTGATATTTACTTTTTAAAAAATCCACAACTTTGCCAACCATAGAATGCAATTCCCGGGGAACACCTGGCAATGCAATTATAACCTTTGCATTATACGTAATGGCAAAACCCGGAGCAAGCCCTACATCATTACTAAAAACCATCGCACCATCAGGGACTGTCACCATCTTGAAATCAGTCTGTAACACTGATTTTCCAATTGCTTTAAAAAAATATTCCATCCGCTCCTTTGATGGCTGGTGAATTACAGGCTTTAACTCAAACATCTGAGCAAGAGTTTCAAATGTAATATCATCAACTGTGGGGCCTAACCCTCCAGAAATTATTACAATATCTGCTAATTGCAGTGCATGTTCAATTGCACAACGTAAAATCTGGATATCATCACCAGCTACATAATGCAACACAACTGGCAAACCCACAGCCTGAAGATGTTGGCTAAGAAAATAGTTGTTGCCCTCGTGAACTCTGCCACTTACAAGTTCACTACCAGTTGCTATCAGTGCAGCTTTCATATAGTAATGTTAAAGGATAGTATCTGATTTATTGTAATACAACAGTTGTAGCTTTAAAAAATCAATAATTTATTTTTTTACTATACAATTTTTACATCCGTTCGGGAGCACTTACACCTAAAAGAGCCAAGGCATTTTTCAAAATAATACGCACCCCATCACATAATGTAAGATAGCTCTGGGTACAGCCTTCATCATCAGATAACACTCTGTGCTCAGTATAGAACTTATGGTACTGTCTCTTATACACATCTCCGA
>JAOAIH010000052.1 GCA_026414805.1 Spirochaetota bacterium
AATTAAACCACATGCTCCACCGCTTGTGCGGGCCCCCGTCAATTTCTTTGAGTTTCACCCTTGCGGGCGTACTCCCCAGGCGGTGTACTTAATGCGTTAGCGTCGGCACTAGTGGTCAAGCCACTAACACCTAGTACACAACGTTTACAGCGTGGACTACCAGGGTATCTAATCCTGTTTGCTCCCCACGCTTTCGCGCCTTAGCGTCAGTTTTGGACCAGAGAGCCGCCTTCGCCACTGGTGTTCCTCCCGATATCTACGCATTTCACCGCTACACCGGGAATTCCGCTCTCCTCTTCCAAACTCAAGAGAACCAGTATCAAGTGCAGTTCATGGGTTGAGCCCATGGATTTCACACCTGACTTAGTTCCCCGCCTACACGCCCTTTACGCCCAATAAATCCGAACAACGCTCGCCCCATACGTATTACCGCGGCTGCTGGCACGTAGTTAGCCGGGGCTTTAGGCAGGTACCGTCATCACTCCGGGTATTAGCCGAAGCTTATTCTTCCCTGCTTACTGGAGTTTACGACCCGAAGGCCTTCATCCTCCACGCGGCGTCGCTGCGTCAGGCTTTCGCCCATTGCGCAAGATTCTTAACTGCTGCCTCCCGTAGGAGTCTGGGCCGTGTCTCAGTCCCAATGTGGCCGTTCACCCTCTCAGGCCGGCTACCCATCGTAGCCTTGGTAGGCCATTACCCCACCAACTAGCTAATGGGCCGCGGACTCATCCTCAGGCGATAGGTCCCGATAAATCGAGATCCCCACCTTTAATGGCTGGAACTTGTGTTCCTACCATCTTATTCGGTATTAGCTCCAGTTTCCCGGAGTTATCCCCAACCTGAGGGTAGATTATCCACGTGTTACTCACCCGTTCGCCACTCTCACCCCAATGCAAGCATCAGGGATCCCGTACGACTTGCATGTTTAAGACGCGCCGCCAGCGTTCGTTCTGAGCCAGAATCAAACTCTCCATTATAGAATATAATAAAGAGTTTACATTCTAAAATTATTATAGGTTTCAAAACCTATTTTCAACAAAGATGAAACCATTCACCCGTGAGATACTACTCAGTTTTCAAAGAACCATGTTTTTGGATAAAAAATCCCACTCATGTGGGAGAGTTGCTGTAAGTGTTCTGAAAGCTTTTCTTTAAATATACTCGCTTTATTTTACTTCGTCAAGTTTTTCTTAAAAAACTTTTCGATTTTTTTTAAGCTTTCCTAAAGAATTTTTTTACTTATGGTTAAAAAGAACACGTCAGCTTCTATCGTTAAGCGATATGTACATATAGTTAACCACTATTGTACTGTCAAGCTTTTTTGAAAAAAATCTTTAAAAAATAAAGATTTTTTCATCTGTATCTTCATCATATGATTGATGAAGAACATACCATTAGTGTATTAGTTAAGCTAATGTTTCGTGACCATACAAAATTTTTTATATAAATGTCAATAAAAATTATAAAAAATATTAATATTTTTATGCCATACCATACTATATAAAGATAATATCTAACATATCAACATGATAAATAATTATTTATATCATAATATATTTTACATGATACAGTATTTTATCTTTAATTTTTCTAATTCTTTCTTTAAATCTGGCAAAATCTTTTTTCCCTGAATGGTATTCATTAAATTATTCATCTCCCTTGGATCTTTCAGTAGATCATATAATTCCGGTTTCCTGCATGCCTGCCATTCAATATACTTATAGCGTTCGGTTCTAAGAGTTTTGTTTGGAGGAACTCTACCTCCAAATGGAAAATCTTTGAAAAGTTCGTACAAAAAAGATTTTCTTCCCGGTGAAAAGGGATTCTTTACAATAGGGATAAAACTCTCTCCCTGCATCCATTCTGGAACGTGAATACCCGCTAAATCCAGTAAACTTGGAGCCAGGTCAATATTTAAAACCATCTTCCTGGAGTACGAACCATATCCGGATAAAAAAAGATAAAGGGTATTCGAATTGATTCCTCATATGGCCAGTGTTTTGCATAAAGTCTGTGTTCACCCCACATATACCCGTTATCACCAGCATACACAATTACTGTATTATTTAGTATCCCCATCTTTTGCAATTTTTGTATAATCCTCCCAATTTGCTCATCAACAGAAACAAGGCAGTCGCAGTCCCGTCTGTAAATATCATGCATTGAACCCATTGAACCTTCCAGCCAGTTATTTCCACTCCATGTATTCCATTTATCCGATTCAGGTGCAAGAAAATCAATTTTTTCATTTTTATATAATCCCTTAAGATGCCGTGGTGGTTTCCAATCATGATGAACAGCTTTATGTGAAAGAAAAAAAGGTCTACACCACGCAAATGAGTAAGGCCTTTCCCGGGCATATGCCACTTTCCAATGAAGGCAGTTTTATACCCAACCTTTTTTAACAATTCAAGAAATGTTACATTTTCATATTTCCATGGTGAAAAATTATATATAACTCCATGTCGTGATGCATAAAGACCAGTTAAAAAGCTGGCCCTGCTTGGACTACACAATGATGTAGTAACAAATGCGTTTTTGATATACAAATTTTCTGCCATGTCAACATAATATTCTTAGATACAGCATTTTATCACTATTGTGCTACTACAATGAGCTATCGCCACATGTAGTATGTATACATTTAAATACTGCTTTTAACCTTAAAAATTACAATACATGAAAGCAGTTCTTACCTATGTGTGCCCAACAAGGAGACATCCTTTAAAATTAGTTTTTAGAAGTTCCCTTATTTTTTTGAAATATGTTTGCCAGGCTATTACAATTATTATTGAATGGTTATACTACATCTATCCAGTGAAGAGACCCTATCATGATAAGCTTTGACCTTGAATGTAACAACGGACATAAATTTGAAGGCTATTTTAAAGATTACAATGCCTTTGATGAACAAATGAAAGCTGGCCTAGTTGAATGCCCGGTGTGCACTTCACGTGATATAAAGCGGCTTTTCACTGGCTGTTCCATCCAGACTAAGGGCTCAATACTAGAGAAGAATCAACCAACCTTTTTTGAAATGATCCGCATGGTTGAGTCATACATAAAAGAGCATTTTGAAAATGTGGGTGACCGGTTTCCTGAAGTTGCCCGCGCAATTTACTATGGTATTGAGGAAGAGCGAAATATTTACGGCAATGCATCTAAAGATGAAATGAAAGAACTTATCGAAGAGGGAATTCCCGTATTACCCTTACCAAAGATTGACGACATTGAAAACTGAATAACATTACCTGCGTATAGCAAAAAGGGAAAACCCGCATAATATAACATATAACACAGATATTATTATATTTACATAATACCCGTATGCCAATTCATAAGGCTTGGCTTTTGTGATAAGATTTCCTATTGGCAAATATACCATCCAAAAAAGATAGTACACGATCACAATCAGCCGTGCTATCATTAACCATGGTCTTTGTATTACGCTTGCAATTACCATTATAATGATAATGCCAATAAAATATACTGCCAGCGGATTGTTGACATAATACCAGCTTTCAAAAATATAAAAGCGTGCAATAGGCAAAATGGGAATAACAACTGACACAATTGACAGCACAATAATTATTTTTTCCTGTACTTCAAGCTCACGATAGATTCCAATGCAATATTCATACACCCGCAGCAGGATATCGGCTATCCAGTTAAAAAAATTAATTATATATGACATCACTCGTGTAACAAAGTCTATAATTACACCTAGCATATTTATTGTCCTTTCTTTAATTTTGCCTGCCAATCATTGTTACCATAGACTAAAAAACTATTGACTAAATAAACAATCTACCTTTACTTTGAAAATATTACAATATTGCATTGGGGCTGTAGCTCAGTTGGGAGAGCGCTAGAATCGCACTCTAGAGGTCGTCGGTTCAAATCCGATCAGCTCCAATTATAGTATCATTACTTAACATGCATATCTTTAACCGGATTTATCAAAAAGAGCTCATTTCTATTGTTCAGCATAATCTCCTTAAAATAATCTTTAACTTTAAAATCTCTATAATAGCGAGATAATTCATTATTTGTGATACTAGCTGAAAGAGAAACCTTATGTACTGTTTTATCCATATAGAAACTACACATTGTGGCTGTATCCACCTGAAAATTTGTTCTTTTGGTTAGAGAGCGATAGGCAGTAGCATCAAAGCCGTCAAATGGTAATGTCATTTTCTTCCCAATCACATTGCTTATTAACGATGATGATTCCACTTGCTGTAAGGTTGCATTATGTACCGTACCCCACTTCCAATCATCAATGTATGGGCCAATTGTGTAATTAAAATATTTCAATGAATGTAAAAATGCCCTGTCAAAAATGATATCCCGTGTTTCAGTTTTTTCAATAGTTGTTATATCATCAAAATAAATGGATTTATCATCTTTAAAAAGTCTTTTAAACTCAGGTTCAAATATTACATAATGTGTAAGTATATCTTCTACCACATAGGGAAGTTCATCAGCAAATGTTTCACGTATGAGTGAAGAAATAATTGCATTGTATAATGTTGGAGCTACTTCACTGCTGCTCATTGCTAAATTCCAATCTCGGAAATACACCTTTGCCAACTTGGCTGAGGTAATTGGCATTTTATCTAACAGATTATTAATAACAAACAGATAGTCTTTGGCACCAGGATAATTTACACCATGAAGGAATTTTTCTATATCTTTAGGATGCAATTCAGCAACCCGCACCAGTTCGTTCTGAATTGCCATTAATCTGTCAGTATTATTGAATACCATGACTTGCTGTGCAGCAAGCGAAGGATTTTCAACAAATTCACTTCCTGCAACTAAATAATCAGCTTGTTTTATTTCAAAAATACCTGTAGGGTTTTTAGCAAATAATGCTTTATCAGGACTTTTTAATACATTTGTATCGGTATCAAGCAAGGTGCTTCCAGCAATAATCTGAAATGCCTTAGAATCATCCTGCACCACAAATATCCGTGGCTGTCCTTTATATTTTTGAGCTATCGGTACCACATCATTTGCTGAATTTATGAATGCTATATCAATCATGGACTCTATATACCCTTTTTCAGGGGATACATGCGCTATCGCAATAATGGCATCTTTCAGGTTCTTTTCAAACGCATCCGATATAACGGGCCCGCACTCGGTAAGTCTTGTTACACACTGCGAAGAATCAAATTGGCAGATCAATTCTTTATATCCTGAAGTGCTATTGTACACTTGAACATTGTTGCGTGTCAGCGTCTGATATTTGCAAAAAATTTGGCTGTCTGCCAGCAATGAAAAAGAGGCATATCGTACAGTTGCAGTTTTTCCTGCAATTATATAGGGCAAACCAGCATACGTATACCCTTCAATGACTTTGCCTGCTACCTGCATATTTACTGGATATAGCAACGCATATAAAGAAACACTATGCTCATAGCTTGCACACAATACAGCAGCATCAGTATACATCATTCGTGAAGGAATGGTAACGGCAAAGCCTCTGCAATAGGACCCATACAATCCAAAAATTGAAGAAATCAACTGTTGCAATGCTCTTATTTGCGCAACAACTTGATAATCCTGCTTTCTGTAATAGCGTACAATTTTTTTATTTGTAATTTCACGGCTGAATAAACCAAAGTCTTTATCCTCTACCGGGAAGAAAAATTCATTATTTGAAACAAATGCATTGCAGAATTCCATAAAAAGGGTTATGCATACAACATCTTCAGCTTCCCATTGTGCTGAATCTTCATTGCCTTTTGTAAATTTAGATTTAAATGTATTTATACCTTGCACATATTGCTGTAACACATGTACATATTGGGGCGATAGCTCCTTCAATAAAGCCTTTGCTTTAAACTGTAAACCTACCGCCTTAATTAGCCTGTCTATTCGTTCATACTGAGCAAGTCCATGCTGTACACTTTTTGCAGTTGCAAGGCTACGTAAAAACTCTATCTGTGCAAGTCTGTCCTGTGCATGAACAATGCCTAGTGCAAAAAACGCATCATCACGATTTTCTGCTATGATCAACGGGTAGCCATTATTAAGCCTGTACACTGCCACAGGGTACGTGACACCAGCTGTGATCGTTTCATGGTACGAAACCGATGAAAAAAAATAACGATAGATTCCTATTGCCAGTAGAAAAGCTGCAATAATACTGCTACTGGCAACAAGCAATAGCGTTTTTTTGGTCATAGTAATAACCACTTATTAAAATTCAAACGCAAGTGCTCCTAACCTGTTTTCCACTTCTTTAAGGATCCTCTGTTCATCTTCCTGATCTTTTGCCTCAAACGTTGCTGAAAAACGCACAAAACTTCCCACATCATCCCATGGAACAGATGAAATAAGGCACTCCTTTATTAAATATTGTGAAAAACTTTCTGCATTGTCAAAAACAATTCCATTTTTTGTTTGCTTTGGTATTTGCACATACAGATAGAATGTACCGCCTGGCATGTGTGCATCAAAGCCCAATCGCCGTAACGTTGCTACCAATGATTCTAATCGCCTTTTATATTTTTCTTTTATTCTATTGGTTAATTCAGGGTGTTCAAGAGCTACCATAGCAGCTTTCTGAATTGCTTTGAACTGACCTGAATCAAAATTATCTTTCACATTAGCAAATGCTTTGACAATCAAAGGATTACCCGCCACAAACGCCATACGCCAACCTGTCATATTAAACGCCTTTGACAATGAATGTATCTCAACCCCAACTTCTTTGGCACCGGGCATGCGTAAAAAAGATAATGGCTTGTCACTATACGTCAGTGCTGCATATGCTGCATCCTGAACCACTATTATCTTATTTTTAAGAGCAAACTCTATAACACGGTTGTAGAATTCTTCGGTTGCCACAGCACCTGTAGGATTGTTGGGATAGTTAATCACAAGTACTTTTGCTTTTTTTAAAATATCAGCAGGGATTGAATCTAAATCTGGCAAAAAATTATTCTGCTTAAGAAGTGGGATATTATATACTTTTCCGCCATACCATTCTGTATGTGTGCCAAAAACAGGATAACCAGGAACAGTCATCAAACATATATCACCAGGATTAATGAACGCTGATGGAAGCATTGCCAATGCAGGCTTTGATCCAATTGAATGGTTAACCTCGGTTTCAGGATCTATTCCTTCAACGCCAAATACCTCTTTTAAATATTTTGCTGCAGCATATTTAAATTCTGGAATACCATTATCAGCATATCCACGGTTTTCATGTTTGTATGCCTCTTTGCATAATGTTTCTATAACAATATCAAATGCTTTTTCATCAGGTTCGCCAACTCCTAAATCAATGAGTTCCTTCCCTGGATTATTTTTAAGTGCTTCACGCTTTGCAATTTTTATTTTTTCAAATTTGTAAACCTTATCAACTTTACCAAAATTTTTACCACCTATACGCTCTGCAAACAATTGCTGAATGTACGACTCCATAACCATTTCTCCTTCTGAATTAAAATTTCATCAATTTTATCCGGGCCTTGCCCCATATTCTCTACACCGTCATTTAGAACTTGATTTGGAATCTTTGTTTTATTTAAGATCCTGAATCAAGTTCATGATGACCTTAGTAGAAATATTTTCATCACATCTGAGTTCCCCGATGCCGCGCCGGGAAAATTCCTTCAAAATTCAACATTTCTTATTTCAATCTGGAAATATTTGCCTCTACCAGTTCCACTGCATACTGGTTTCCTGGAAATTTTAAAAATCTGCTGAAACGGCCAACAACAGAAATAGTATCTCCGGGCTTTAGCATAGCAACTGACTGTAAATCCTCATCATTACGCCAGTTTTTAGCATAAATATAGCATTCGATAGTTCCTGATGAATGTTGCACTGTTGCTATCACACTGAATGTATAATCTATATTTATAGCATTACCAATCTGTTTGACAGTAGCATTACTAACTTTAACACGTTTTCTTTCCAGCTGTTTCAATAAAATATATCCTTGGGCAGGGTTTTCTGCAGTATCAATTTGGCTTTTAATTGCTATCACTTCATCAAAAGAATACATGGGTATCCAAAACTTCATTGACGTGCAACCAGTTACAAAGATCATAGCCAGCAGAATACACATAGTACGTTTCATTATTGACTCCTTAAAAAACAAATTGTCACATGCTAATCCTGTTTCAACATCTTTTACTAAATAAGAAATTTTGGCTCAAGGTATATCATGGGCAGCATAATACCTGCAGTGCATTAATTGAATCTATATAGTAAGGCCTCTCTATGAACACACATTACCTAACCGCACCAATGATTTTCATCAAACTAAAAAAATATATTGCAAACAAAACCCACAAAACAATTTAGCACAATTGAATGTCAAGAATAATACACAAGGTACTATTTTGTCAAACACGATTATTAGAATTATAGTAATTACAAAATCATATTGCGTAACCATAAAAAGACATGCTGTATGCCTCTGGTGGTACGGTAGGCTATTGTATATATATTAGTTTCAAAACAGTTAAAATGTTAATACTGGGAAAACACAGGAGCTATCGCACTAATTATTTTTTTGTTTGTTTGTAGTAGCATCAGTTGCAGTTGTATAGCTATCAAGAATCTTGTACATCTCCCAGAATGAGAAAAACAGCGTGAGCAAAATTGGACCTATAATTATTCCCGGCAAGCCAAATGTTTGTAGGCTCCCTAATAACAGAAAAAATAGTATAAGTGGATGAAACTTAAGCTTTTCACCAAACACTATTGGCTTCAATACATTCTCAAGTAAAAGATACCATCCTAAACACCAAATGGCTATTATCAAAGCTTTGACGGGGCTCCCTATCGCCAGCAAATACAGTGATGCTGGTAACCACACAAAACTTGTGCCTATAACTGGAATAAGCGAAAAAATTGCTGCAATACTACTCCACAAAAGTGGTGTTGACAACCCAACGATGACAAATCCTATCCCAACCATTAAACCCTGCAAAATCATAATAAGAAAATTGCCCGCCAAAAGCACCCGTACCACAACCTTTAAAGTGTCAACCATATCTCGCTCAATATCATAGGGAAAAGGCAATATTGTATAAATGCTTTTTTCAAAACGCTCACTTTCTTTAAAAAGAAAAAACAATATGAGCAACATAAAGAAAAAGTTTATGGCAAAACGTATAGAAAAAGTGAGCAACATGGTGAGATTAGAAAAAAGCGTGAGTGACATATCCTGCATGTAGCGTACAATACGTTGAAAAAGCTCGTCGTGCGTTATATTAAAATATTTTAATGTTTCTTTCAAAAGCTTGCTGTGCATGAGGTATTGCTTGAACACTTTTGGATCAAACTGCAGCTGCAAAAAATTATAAAACTCCATGACCTGGTCAGTGAGGCTTATAAGCAGTATAAATGTGGGGATGAGTATTGTTACAATGATTATGCCAATCATAACAAAGCTGGCCAGCACTTTGCTTTTAACATAGTGTAGCATCCAGGTGTACAGAGGCTTTAAGCCAATATAAAATATTATGGCAAATAAAAATGGCCAAAAATAATAGCGGTAAATATAGGCAATGGCAGCAATAAGTGCAAGGAATATAACCCAGAATAATGTTGTTAACTTTTTACTTTGAACTACAATCTTGTATGAATCACGTGGTATCATTGGCCTGCTACAATTCCTTTTTTACGGCTGTGCGATAGCTCATAGTATTGAAATGTATCGGCCTGCCAAATGCAGGCCGATACCAGCTGATACATCAGCTAACCTACTACTTCGTGAGATAATGTGATAAATCCGTTGCAATTCGGTTGATGGCATGTTCCAGATATGCCTCATCGGATATCTTCTTCCGATATTCCAGAATCTTTGGTGAAACTTCTTTTGCTACTTTCTTCTTTATCTCACGATCCTCCTTGTTCATGAGACGTTTCATATCGTTACCCCTTTTATTGGTCACCTGTCCCTCCTTGAACAGGTTAGCTGACCCTACTTACACAATCGGTTGAATAACTATTTTATATAACATTTTTTTCATACCACCAATGATTCCTTTTTGAATGCAAAAAAAGTGTTTACCACCTTGGACAATGAACATTATTATATTATCATTGTACAAATATCATGATTTTGTAATAAAAAAGTGATAAAAAAATTATCAGAAATTATTCCTGAAGGTTAATTAAATAACAAAATATGTAATAATGTAGATCTGCCGTAAGAAGCGGGTTGGTTCATTGCTCTATTAAATGAATTAATTTTTAAAATAATTAGTGTTCAATTCTAATAAATTACAGACTTGTTTATGGATAACATGCTTAACAACTACAATGTGCAAGTATTGTATTTGACGACATTTAACACTCAACAATAATGACAATATATGCATTCAAGGCTTTTGATATATGAACACTATTATAACTAAATTCATTATCTTTCAGCTCTGTATATGGCTACCAATAATTACCGGAGCTTACCTCTCCTCAAAACAATACATTGATGTGCAGAAACTTTCCAACCGCCTGATTATGATAAACCTTATCAGCCTGGAATCCTTTATTGTTTTATGGACTATTTGGGGCCTTGAACTTTCATTTGATCTTATAATCCTTCCGTTTGCAGGTGTTGTTGAAGTACTTATTGGCCTGGCGGCTGGCATAGTGTTAAGCACACTGGCCCAATTAAAAGGAATACAAAAACATACCTTTATCATCAGCTCCTCACTGGCCAATCATGGATTTACGATGGGCGGTTTTTTGTGCTATCTGTTCTTAGGAGAAAGGGGGCTGGCATTAGCATTTATCTTTATTATTTATTTTATGCCTTATGTTATAATAGTCATCTTTTCCTACGCACGATACATTGGCACCAACACTCCTTTTTCTTTAAAACGCTATATTCTCACACCTCAGAACATGCCATTGTATGCAGTGTTTGCTGCACTGCTGCTTCAGTATTTTGATATCAAAAGGCCTGTAATTAATATACCACTTGACGTTATGCTTGCAACTTCTCTCACAATTTACTATTTTTCAATGGGGATTTATTTCAAGTTCAAAAATATCAGAAGCTTTATTACAGCACATTGCTTGCTTGCCATTATAAAATTTATTATTGTACCTGTATGTATTTTTTTAGTACTTTCACTGATACAACTGCCCCACCCCAGTAAAGATGTAATCCAGTTGCAAGCGTTTATGCCAGCGGCAATTTATTCTGTTATTTCATCTATACTATTTAATTTAGATAAGGAAATGGCAACAAGTATGTTCGTAGTCAATACAGTTATTTTTTCTGTACTGATCATGCCATTACTTTTTTTCATTTTTTAATATAGTGTTATTCTGTATATATAATGCTATTTAACTTGCAAATACCCTAAAGGCATTACAACCAAAGGAATATCTGTATCATTCAATTTCAATGCTTTTCTGCAACCAGTTTCATTAACCCCAGCTACTAAACAGGTCCCAATATGTAATGCACCCGAAATAAGATACACATTTTGTTCTCCACATCACTATGTAAATGTATTTTAGTTTGAAAGTGTATTTCTTTGACTATATTTCCATAAATAATAAATTTCTACTAATTATCCATAAATGTAAATGTAAGAATAAAATATAGAATAATGCACATCTGCACCTCAAATGGCAGTAGAGAGCATATTTTATAATTAAAAATTATCCTAACTTTTTTTATTGCCACAAATACTATATACCTGTAGTATTACATTATATTTATTAACAATATTTTAAAAGATGATCAACAATAATTTACATAAAGCAATAAAAATAAATAAAATTGCAACTGTTATATTTATTTTTTATTTTTTTACTTGTTGTAGCAATGCCTCACATCCATCACAAAAAGGGATAATTGATCTTAGAAATTATCAATGGGACAGTGGCCCGGTTTCACTTGATGGCGAATGGGAATTTTATTATGGTGATTTTTACCAGCCACAACATTTCAAGAATTTAGAAAACCGTAAAATACATTATATTAAAGTACCATCATCATGGACTACTTATGCAATTAATAATCATAAACTGCCCGAATCCGGTTTTGCAACATACCGAGTGAAAATTCTTCTAAATTATCACTTACCACACTCACTGTCCTTACTGATTCCCAAGATTGACAGTTCACATTCCCTATTTATTAATGACACTCTTATAGCACAAGCTGGCAAAATAGGAACCAATCATATCAATAGCATCCCCCTATGGAAACAGACTATAGTTGATATCCCTTCAACAAAAAATCAGATTGATATTATTTTCCATATCTCTAACTATTACTATTCAAAAGCTGGGATAACCAATTCAGTTGTTTTAGGCACCAAACAATCCATCCTTGAGTACTATATAAAAAGTATTATCGCCAAATTTTTTATCTTTGGCTCACTTGTTATCATATCATTATATCATTTGGCATTATATATATTCAGGAAATACGATAAACAATCACTCTACTTTGGTATATTCAGTTTCCTTATGGCACTATTATCAATCATTTTTGGTGAATTCCACATAATGCGTATATTTCCAAATTTGCCCTGGGATATACTTGTACGAATTACCTATTTAACCATGTCATTAGGGTTAACATTTTTTGGTCTTTTTATTGAAAATCTGTATCCTGACGAAGTCAGTGAAAAACTATATAAAAGTTTTCTTTTCATTGGGATTCTGTATACAATTCTTATACTCATTTCACCAGTCTTTTACTTTGCAAAACTATTATCATTTTTTTTCGTAATAATGATATTATATGGAATACTACTATTTTTAATATTCATACGAGCTATAAAAAACAAACGCAAATATGCTGCTTTTTTTCTTTCTGCTTTTTTAATATTTGGTATAACTATTGTAAATGATATGTTTCACTTTACACATATTATAAATACAACATACATGGTGCCTTATGGTTTTCTTATATTTATAGTTTTCCAGTCTTTCATACTGGCAAACAAGAATTCCAGGCTTTATATAAAATTAGAAAAACTTTTTAGTGAAAAAATAAAACTGGAAAATTTGGCATTGACTTTCCAAAATTTAGCATACGTTGATCCCCTCACTGAATTGCCAAACAGAAGAAGATTTGAAGAATACCTCCAAACTGAGTGGCTTAGAGCAATCCGCAACCATTCTCCCTTATCAATCTTAATGATTGATATTGACTATTTTAAAAAATATAATGATAAATTTGGCCATGTTATAGGCGATATGGTGCTAAAAAAAGTAGCTGAAACCATTAAAAGTTGTATTCATAGACCAGCAGATATGTGTGCACGGTATGGAGGAGAAGAATTTATTGTGATTCTTCCGGAAACCGAAATTATAGGAGCATATAGAATTGCAGAGCGAATCAGAAAAAAAATTTTAGATCTTAAAATACCTGCTGCAAATACTGCATCATCTCAATTTGTTTCAGTGAGTATTGGCTGCACAACTTCATATCCCAATCAAGGAGAACACTGGAAGAATATCATTGAAAAAGCTGACAAAAAGTTATATAGGGCAAAAAAATTTGGAAGAAACCGTACTGAGAAATAATTAATCTAATACTCCTTTTCAACAAACAGATGATGATTTACCATTTGCATAAGTGAATAGATTGCTTCCTCATGTTGCTGCAATTGTTGATCCTTATCTCTATTATGGATAACTGCATTGAGCATATTTTTAAGAAGCAGCAGGTCAGACCTTCGTTTTATTTTTTTACCCTGCACAAGTTCTTTTAGATAATCAAATTTATAATTACGAAGCTGTACCCGCAAAAAAAATTCAATACCATATATTTGTAAAATTCTTTCTAGGGGATAGCTTTTACTTTTATCAATAAATTCTTTATACTGAGGTGCATCTACAACCCTCTTTTTTCTTCTGTCTTTAATTGATGTGGGCTGTAAGTTTTCATCTTTTCCTTTTTGTGATTGTTTCCGCTCTAATTGCAAATCAATATTGGAAATACTTATTTCGTAAGCTAAACGCTTGGCCTTCCACTCTTCGGTAAATTCATCATAATGCTTTTCCATATACCGCTCAAGCTCTTCTAGCATAATAGCCAGATTGGCAACCTTGCCAATATCAGTGTTATTGAGGCTCCGCAGCATTGGAAATATTTCCTTAACTATCTGATGCACCATGAGCCGTTTATGGAATTCATTTTCATACTGTATAATCAGTTCACTTTGATAAAATGATTTTAATTTTCGTATTACAACAAGATCCGCAACCACATACCCTTCCACACGAGCAATATCTCTTGCTTTATCTTCAGCAATTATTTCAATAGAAAATATCTTATGGGCATTTATTAATATCTGAATTATTCGTTTTACAAGATCTATCGAAAGGCCATAATAGCCGGCAACATATTTAATAAATTCATCCGAATAGGGTACTCCTTTGAATCCTCCTGCAGCATTGCGCTTGCGAATTTCATTATATATATCATCAAAAATATTTAAACTCATTTCATACCCTTCTTCAATAAAAGGAAAATTCGATATGCCGCAAAGTACAACATCATACATATTAAAAAAATAAAAGCGTTTTTTATATTTTTTTTGTAAAAGTCAAAAAATGTGATTTTTTTTATTGACAGATATTGACTCTGCTTGCCATTTGTAGTATACATAATTTTTAAGGGGTGTTAGCTCAGCTTGGTTAGAGTGCCTGCCTGTCACGCAGGAGGTCGCGAGTTCAAGTCTCGTACACCCCGATACTTACAGGCTGCTTTATAATAAGCAGCTTTTTTTGTTGTCAGCCACCAATTTTTGACATTGAATGCAATGTCATTCCCGAACAGTTAAATACCGTATCATCACATTGAGTTAAAGAATGCTCTTTCTTTTTATGTAATACTGCCTGTTGAATAACTTCTTTTATATCCTTTTGAAACTGTCCCCTGAGTATGTTTTTTACATTATATTCTGTGGTATCATGAAGGCATGCGCGCAGCATCCCATCTGGTGTTACTCGCAAACGGTTGCATCGAGAACAAAATCTGTGTGACACTGCAGGTATTATGCCAATGTTTATTATGTGTGATTTTCCTTTTGGCTGGAATTTGTACATGGCAGCAACATGGGTATCGCTTTGTGTTTTGCGCTGTAATGTACCCAATGTATGTAATGCATTTATCAATGTATCAGCACTTACAAACGGCACCGGGTCATTGCTAAGTGGCATGCGTTCAATAAATCGTATTGCATCAACATGTGTTGCAAAATTAACTAATTGTTCAAGTTCATCAAGTGTTGAATTCATAATGACAGCATTGATTTTGCACTCAACACCAGGTAATAATGAAACTTTTTCTATACCTCTTACTACCCTGTCTAATCCATTGACCCCTGTTATTTTTGTAAATGTAGTAGGATCAAGCGTATCAAGGCTCACATTAACTTTCTGTACATTATATTCTTTGATGGCATTGACAAAGTTTTCAAGCAACATCCCGTTGGTGGTTATACATATCTCCAAATCATTATGATTACTGCGTACCTGTTTCACTATATCAAAAAAGCCTTTTCTAAGCAACGGCTCACCGCCAGTAAAGCGTACCTTTTTTATCCCAAGTGAAACAAATATATCAACAAGCTGTACTATTTCTTCATTACGCAATATCTGGTGATGTGGTAGCCACTGAACTGGACCAGGCATGCAATATACACAACGTAAATTGCAGTGGTCGGTCACCGAAATGCGCACATAATCTATATTCCTGCCAAAGCTATCAACTAGCATTATTACCACCTGAATGTATACATTGCATATACAGCACCCTTGTCATCTGTTCCAAAAGAAATTGTAGTGGCACTTGTATATGTTGGCAATCGTTCTTCATTTAACTCCTGTACATGGTACCAGGTAAAAAGCCATGATGTAACATATATAGCAGCATTTGCTACAATACTCAAAGTAAAATAATGTGCTGCTCTGTCGTACGCATAGCCAAATTCCTTGACAGTTTTATATCCACCCTCGGGGTCTTTAAATAGCAATTCATGCTGTGGGTCAATTGTTTGGTTTGCCTTTTTTGCCGAACGATACAACGAACCACGGTAATGCCAATAATTATAGTAATAGTACATTGCGTACACTCCAGAAACCTTAAGTCCCGCAAACACCGCCGCATACTCATAATGGCCTGTATAGATGTGCCCGCCTCCGGGCAAAATGTCATAGGCTAAAGCTTTCCATAAATTTAATGGCTCATCCGTTTTTTCAAATGTAAACGGTTGTTGCGCAAATGATGTGTGTGTACACAAAATTATAAAAAGAATTAATGCTACTGTGCGATAATTCATACTATAAATCCCTTATCATATAACTATCAATTGTAAAGACGCCATGCATGGCGTCTCTTTAGGCGCCACACGTGGCGTCTCTCTAGACGCCATGCGTAGCGTCTCTCTAGGCGCCATGCGTGGCGTCTCTCTAGGCACCACACATGGCGTCTCTACTGAATAACACCACTGACCACCTCACTGTGGTCACTTTCCCTGCCGCCATCATGCGATGTCATCCACAGATACACCGGCCCATGATAAGAAGAAGAAACCTTTATTGCTACAACTTTGGGATCAACACCTGGATCAAAATCGGTTTCCGCTGTATATCCCACATAATAGCGTATATCATAGTATAACGTTGGGTCAGTGAATAGCGCGGGATCAGTTGCTGATATGTACACAAGGTAATAGAGGTTTTCATTAGTTCCAGTATCAGGATCGTAGGTAACTAAATTACCATTATCCAGCTTATCAGTATAAAATGTTAATTCAATCGTATGGCCATCAATAGTGATTGATATATCAACCGGTGGTGTGGGCTTTTGGCCGCCTTTGACTTTTGCAAGGTTGTTGTAGTATTCCTCATCCACAGGTTCATGCAGGCAACCGGTTGCCAGTGCTATCGCCAAAATTAAAAATGTGATGTTATTTTTTAAGTTCATGAAGGTACAGATAATTTTTCCTAAAATAGTGGTTATCCGGCTTTAGCAAAGCTGCTTTACCAATATACTCATAACCTAAAGCAAAGTCACCTTTAAGGATACGCGCCACGCCATAATTGTTGAGCACTGCTGGTTCATTGGAAGCTATAATAGTTTGCAGTTGGGTAAGCGCATCATCAACATTCCCGTTTACTAAATGTAAAACTGCTCTATTATTAATGTGTGCAATATCACTATTACTGGATATATATGCAATATAGGCGTTAAATTGTACCTTCAATGTTAGCACATCGCTTTCAGCATGTGGTACCGTAACTGTGGTTATGCATCGCAGTGTGTGGTACCGGTATGTACATGCACCAGCAACAAGCACAACGCTACACAGCACAGCTGTCTTCAATAGCCTGTGCAACATTGAGCATCACCTTTTCATTAAAATGCTGTGCCATTATCTGCACGCCTATAGGCATGCCACTTTTATCTTTTGTCACAGGCACCGACATGCCGGGAATACCTGCAAGATTTGCCTGTATGGTCAGGATATCAGCCATATACAATGACAGCGGGTCAGAGATCTTTTCGCCAATGCCAAATGCTGTTGTGGTGGTAACCGGCGCAACGATGCAATCGCATGTGCTAAATGCTTTGGTAAAATCGTCTATGATAAGGCGCCTACCCTTCAATGCCTTCAAATAATAGGCATCGTAGTAGCCAGAACTTAAAGCAAATGTCCCCAGGATGATGCGCCGTTTAACTTCTTTGCCAAATCCTTCCTGCCGTGTTTTCACATACAGTTCTTTGAGCTTCTGAATATTTTTTGAGCGATAGCCGTAGCGCACACCGTCGTAACGGGCTAAATTTGATGAAGCCTCAGCAGTTGCTATCAGGTAATAAATGGGCACCGCATAGTCAGTATATTGCAGCGAAATCTGTTGTATGTGCGCTCCCTGCAATTCCAATTTTTTTAACACATCTTTGACTGCAGTTGCTATCGCCTCATCAACACCATTAAAATATTCCTGTGGCACCCCTATGCGCAATCCTTTAATATCCCCTGTGATAGCTGTTGAATCAAAATCCACTGGCTTATTAATAGATGTAGCATCCCGCACATCCACTCCCGATATGACTGCAAGCACATCAGCTGCATCCCTCACTGTGCGTGCAAAGGTGCCTATCTGGTCAAGCGACGATGCGTACGCTACAAGCCCATAGCGTGATACCCTGCCGTACGTTGGCTTTATCCCTACAACACCACAGAATGCAGCCGGTTGCCGAATAGAACCGCCGGTGTCAGAGCCAAGCGCCACCGGAGCAATTCCTGCTGCTACCGCTGCAGCCGAACCACCGCTGCTTCCGCCAGGAACCTTTTGTGTGTCCACAGGGTTTTTTGTGGGACCAAAGAATGAGGTCTCCGTGGTTGATCCCATGGCAAATTCATCCAGATTGGTCTTCCCCAAAAGCACAAAACCAGCATCACGTAACTTTTGATACGCTGTGGCATTGTATGGCGGGATAAAATTTTGCAAAATGCCCGATGCACAGGTAGTCAGCACTCCTTTAGTGCATATATTGTCTTTTATTGCTATAGGAATGCCATCAAACTTAGACAGTGGTGTGCCGTTTTTACGTCGCTGGTCTGATTCTTGTGCTTGCGCTAACGCTTCATCGTGTGGCACTGTGATATATGCATTAATATCTTTTTTTTCTTCTATAGCTTGTAAGTATGCAGTCACTATTTCAACGGAAGTTGTTTGACCGCTTTCAAGCAATTGTAGTAACTGAGCTATTGTTTTCTCTACCATATATAATTATTTCCTCCACAAAAAATTGGACTATGAAATATCATAATGAATGAGCAAAGCCATTCAAGGATTTCACTACTAAAGATTTTACATTCCACCCCTGATGCTATTTTCAAAATGACTATGCCAATGTATTTTCTTCATGTTGGTTATCACCAGTGGCAATTACCAGCAACTAATCAACACGTCATAGTATAATTACTGCATAACATTCTTGTCATGCTGATAATTATGTCAAATTAATTTATTGCAAATTTCATGTAACTATCGCCCCATTGTAAACCCCACAATTACTGTTGATAATTATTTGACTAAAATCATACTATAGTATAAAGTAGTTATATGCTAAAACATTAATTTATTATAATCACAGGATACTGTATGAAAAAGCATATTGTTTATCTGATAGCTCTTGTTTTGTTTTTTGGCTGTTATAAAAAATCAGTTGTACTTAATCCCAATGATATTCACTATATAATTAGTACCTTCTTAAACGAGCATGTGCTCTACCATGAGTTTGACGATACTATTTCACAGCGTACTTTGAATAACCTTTTATCCTCTATTGATCCTGGGAAATATTACTTTTATAAAAGCGACGTTGATACCTTTACTAAAAAGTATGATACTTTTATAGATGATTTTACTAAAAAAGAGGATTTTTCCTTTCTTGATGAGATCTTTACTACGTACCGCAACCGTGTGAATGAAGTAAACAACATTATCGACGATCTTTTACAGCAGCACTACACATTTACCCAGGATGAAACCATTAATTTAGACAGTGATAAAATACCATATGCAAAAGATAAAAATGAGCTTAAAGAACGGTGGCGTAAAAATATCAAGTTACAGCTTTTAAACTACCAAACTGCTGAAAACATGAATGAAGAGCAGGCAAAGGAAAAGTTAAAACGTAAGTTCTATCTTAACAACAAACGGATACAGGAATTTGATAGGGCAAAACAATTCTCTGTGTTCCTTAACGCATTTTCAATGGCACTTGACCCTCACACCAATTATTTGACGCAGGAAGAGCATGAAGACTTCATGATATCCAATAACCTTAAGCTTGAAGGCATTGGCGTTCAGCTGAGATGGGAAGATGGGTACACCATAGTTGACCGCATTATCCCTGGTGGTGCTGCTGATAAGCTTCCAAAAGAATTGCAACTTCAACCCAATGACCGCATCGTAGCGGTGGCTCAGGGCAATGATGAGGCAGTTGATGTTGTTGATATGGACCTGCGTGATGTTGTAAAGATGATTCGCGGCAAAAAAGGTACCCTTGTTAAACTAACAATTATCAGGATTAATCCCGACAGCAAAGATCAAAAGCGCATGGTAGTGCCCATAGTACGTGAAGAAATTAACCTAGAAGACAGTGCTGTAAAATCCGAAGTGTTCCAGCCTGAGAACGGCCCTGCTATCGGTTATATTAAAATACCTTCCTTTTACGTTGATATTTCACAGCAAGGATTTGGCGAGGGAAGAAGTTCTACCGCCGACACTATCATGCAATTAAATACTCTGGTAAAGAAGAATGTTTCATGCATAGTAGTTGACCTTCGCGGGAACCCCGGCGGAGCATTGAGCGAAGCATTAAAACTGGCTGGGCTTTTTATTGACGCAGGCCCTGTCATGCAGGTGTACGATAGCTCCGGCAATGTTCAGTCGCTGGATGATCCAATACCGGGAGTATACTACAGCGGGCCGCTTGTTGTGCTGATTGACAAATTTAGTGCCAGTGCCTCGGAAATATTTGCGGGTGCCATTCGCGATTACCGCCGGGGACTTATCATTGGTACTGATGCAACATTTGGGAAAGGCACTGTGCAAACATACAAAGAACTGTACCAGAAAAAAGGCGCTATTAAGATTACCAATGCCATATTCTACCAGCCATCTGGCACTTCAAATCAGCTTAATGGGATAAAACCCGATATTACTGTACCTGATATTACTACAATATGGGATATTGGCGAAAACAAGCTTAAATATGCGCTGCAGTGGAAACAGATTCCTCCTGCTGCCTATACACCCTACAGGAATTATATTTCCGCTGATGTTATTGCACTACTCAGAAGCCGTTCCGACAACCGTTTACAGAATGATACAAAGTATGCAAAGCTGTTACTGGAAATTAAAGACTTAAAGCAAAAATTGCAATCAAAGGAAATAAGCCTTAAAGATGAAAGCAGTATTGAACAGCGCAAGAAGGACCTTGAAAGCTCAATCCGAAAAGGTAAAAAAGAAAAGCTTATTGATCTTGAAAATGACATCTTTTTACAGGAAGCATTTAGAATCACTGCTGATTATATCAAAGTGTTGCACTGATTACGGCATGTTAATGGTAATGGTGTAGTGCTGTCTTTGCTGTAATGCTTTCATATATTCATGTAACTGTGACACTGCCCCATCAGGGTTAAGGATAACTGCATCTATACCCGCAAGTAAACACTGCTCATAGATGTTTTGTATATGAACGTTGCGTGAGGTAAGATGTGACTGAAACAATGCAACCAGCGTTATATCATAGTTGGGCAACGATTTATATATAAGCTCAATGCGTTCGCTAACATTTCTCAATCCCGGGCACCACGACTTAAATGAATACGCATACAAAAGCTCATAATACATATTCTGAGATGATGTATGACATGATATATCAAACTGGCGCCTTCCATTACAGCTGTCATCCTCGGCAATAGTTATACCACAGTGACGAATTTCATCAAGTATCTCCCAATCCCTGTAATCATTATAGATGAGCATTTTTATCTTTGATTCATCACCTGTACACTGGTATAATTCAATGGCGTGGTAAAGCTTTTGTAATAGCTGTATGCTTTGCTCTGGCTCAAGAGTAAATGCTGCATCACACAGTAATTGCAGTTCTTTTTGGGTAAATGCACTGTTATACATGGTGGTGAGTGCACGCATTATTTTTCGTATTTCTTCATAGGTTGCAACTGCTTGCGTTAGTTTTTCGTTGTCTGGGTATTCATGTGTTACACCAAGGCTTTGTAATAGTGACCAAAGAATTGAATGAAGATTAACCACTGCATCTTGGGCAAACCCTTCATAGTGTGAAACAGTAATGATATTTAATGTATGCAATACTTCCTGTGGGATGTTGTTACACTCTTTTGGCACAATGAGCATATCAGCTAAACTCAAGTACTCTATAGCTTGAGTATACATTTCACTATTGTGTCCACACAATGCATTCAGAACCCATCGTGGCAATTTACTCACTACACATCCATGTGCAGCAAACACTTCATACGGTATACTATCGCACTGGGTAAAAATAATCTTTTTACCAGTGTTCTTTAGTGCAGAAAACCGGGCAAAGAGTTCATCAAGTGCTTTATGTATTTCTATCAATATTTTAGATTTGCTCATGGTTACTATCGCCTCAATAAAACTACATTATTTTTTATAATAATTTTCTTGTCAAAAGAATAATGTTCTTGTGATAGTTTATTACATATTTTTACAAGCATAATACCCTTTACCTGGAGAATCAATTATGAAATCGCGCACCACAAAAAAACCATATCTTTCAATTGTGCTTCCTGTGTACAACGAGGAGGAAAATATACTGCCACAATATGAACATATTGTTGATGCAATGAAAAAAACCAAATATACGTATGAGATAGTTTTTGTAGATGATGGCAGCACTGACAATTCGTTTGCGTTACTTGAGCAGATTGCAAAAAAAGATAAACGTGTGCATGTGGTGCAGTTCAGGCGCAATTTTGGACAGACAGCAGCCATGGCAGCAGGCATTGAATATTCCAAAGGTGATATCATTATCTTTATGGATTCAGATTTACAGAATGATGCCAACGATATACCATTGCTGGTTCAAAAGATTGAAGAAGGCTATGACGTGGTCAGTGGCTGGCGAAAAAACAGGCAGGATAAGCTCCTTTCACGAAAAATACCCTCACGAATTGCAAACTGGCTCATTGCAAAAGTTACAGGTGTGTACCTGCACGATTTAGGGTGCTCGCTGAAAGCATACCGTGGGGAGATAATCCGTCAGGTTAATTTGTATGGCGAGATGCATCGTTTCATTCCAGTACACGCATCCTGGATTGGAGCATCCATCGTTGAGGTACCAGTACAGCATCATCCACGTAAATTTGGTAAATCAAAATATGGCATCAAACGTACGTTTAAAGTATTGTTAGACCTTGCTACTGTTAAGTTCATGGGTTCATATTCAACAAAACCCAACTATATATTTGGCGGGATTGGACTG
>JAOAIH010000053.1:0-893 GCA_026414805.1 Spirochaetota bacterium
ACACAATTGCAACAAAAAATAACTACAATCGGTATATAAAGAAGTATCCAGTTGAGAAGATATTTGCACTATTGTTATATCATCAATATGTGGGGATGCACTGTGGGCGCAGTATATTACTTCAGCTCAAATATCTTGTTGCCAATGAGCACAGCATTCCCAGCCAGGGAGAATTATCCAAGAAGTTATCGTTTCGACTTCCCATGAAGCTTTGGGAAATGATATACAATGATGTAGTCCATATGGCACGCACCAGTAAGAATAAAAGGGTAAAGAATGTAAATCGGATGCTCAAGATTATCGATTCATCATTGTTAACGGCGACTGCAACGATGAAGTGGGCACGGCATAGGAAGCACAAAAATGGATTAAAATTACACATGATACTAGAGAGCAGTTGTATTCCAGGTGCATTTCGGCTCACAGAAGGTCGTTGTAGTGATAGAAAATCGCTCAAATGGGCAATAACGAGGGGATATACATATATATTTGATAGAGGATACAATGATTATAGCATGTTTTACTGGATTGGGCAGCAGGGGGCATCTTTTGTCACACGTGCATGGTCAAATATTCAGTACATTGTGGTCAGGAAACGGAGAGTGGGAAAAAGACAAAAAGAAAAAGGGATACTATCCGACAGTATAATTGAAGTAATCAAAGAGAGGACCACAGGTCACACCGCAGTGTTTCGGATGATTGTATTTACCTTTGTGGATTCTAATAGGCGCCGTCAAACGTTTACATTGCTAACAAATATACACGATTTACCTAGTGATAGAATAGCAGAACTATATCGACAGCGATGGAACATAGAAATTGCATTTTACTGGATTAAGACGTTTTTAAAAGTGAATCATTGGTTAAGTCGTTCACCACAAGGAGTAATGATG